>NZ_BDHF01000089.1:0-5586 GCF_054786115.1 Treponema sp. R80B11-R83G3
TAGTTTTTAAAAATTAATAACACCCAACAGGCGGGGTATTTTGTTTTCCTTGGCGGTGTGAGCGCACCCTGTGCGGTGGCGAAGGGCGCTACAGCCCACACCACCAATACAAAATACCCCGCCTGCCTTCGTTGGGTTTTTGTTAAAGGCGGCGGTTTCGGGTTTTAGCCCCCTTCTTGCTGTGCGTAATAACAGCAATCCCCCGTTCCTAGCTATCGGGGGCTACTACAATTCTAGGAGGTTGTATCATGTACGACGACAAAAAGCGGTATTATTCGCCGCAACTATCGGAAAAGGCATGTATAACAATACGCCGTCTGGCGTGGGCTTTCAATGTGTCCATGCCCAAAGCCATTGACATCATCATCAATGAACTGTCATCGGCTTTTTCATCATCGGTCGTCTGCCCGCAATGCAAGGACAATGCAAAATGCGCCGTGTGCGGTTTTAAACGGCAGCCAGCCGCATAGTTATCCTATCCCCGCCATGCGGCGGGGTAATTTTTTTTCTTTTCCCGGAAGGGTGTTGCGATATTTTTACGTCAGTGCCATGAAAACATAAATGTTCTTTCTTAACCCATCCCATACAGACGGCTTTTCTTATTAAATCTTTCCTGTTGCAAACATCAAATATTTTATACAAATTATTAATGTGAGCGTCCACCGTCCGCCTGCTAATCGCAAGATTGAAAACAATTTGTTTATCCTTAAACCCATTGCAGACGAGAAATAAGACCTGCCATTCACGGTCAGTTATCTCCCTTGTAAAATTTGACATTTCATTAAAAAACCCGATTTGCCGGCTAACTCCAGGAGAATAATAATCTTGACCCGATTTAACCGCCGTTAACCCGTTTTTAAATTCATCGTTGCCGTAATTAACATCGAGATAAGATTTAGCCCCATGAAAAATAAAACGCGCCGCGAGACTGTCAGGGAAATTACCGAAATTTACAACGCTGACATTTAATTCAGGAAATTTAACAAGAAGACAGCCTATCATGTAAGGAGTTACGCCCGAGTAAAACTCGCTGTGCATAAAAATATATTTTGGTTTCAGTTTGTTCAGTTGGAGCGTGAGAGCGTCCTTTTCCAGAGAGCTTAATATTACGTCCTTAAAGCCGCAATCTTCAAAAACGCCTTTTAACCATGAGAAAACAAGATTATTACGGCTGATAAACAGCGCCCCGCCTTCCAAACCGAACCTTTACAACCCCTTACAAAATTTCTTCATTGCCGATTAAAACACTTTGAAAATCCAAACTTTCATGGAATAAACCGCCGTCGGCTTAATCTCATTTTTTTATCCCACCGCCATTATTCAAATTACTAGGCGTAAAACAGCCCTGCCCGTTATCGCTGTGTGATTTCACCTTTTTTTCTTCGGTACTCGTTTTCCCTTGAACGGATTTATGTTTTTCCACCTCCACCCCAAGACGGATTGACCTTAAAAAACGCATCCGCTCCGCCATTTTTTCCCTTTCAACGCCTGTTTTCGCCTTAACAGTCGGATGCCCGCAAAGCCAGTTTTTTTCGGCGGTTTCCCGCTCCTCGTCCGTTGAGTCAGGGTCTATGCCGGACATCTTTTTCCCGATAACGCAACGCCGTTCAAGCATGGGCAGGGTAAAATATCCCGTTATCGTTTCCATGCCGATTCTTACGATTTTCCGCTGACGTTTAACCCATTCGGGAACGTCCTGCAAACGGCAGACAGGCTCGTCTGCGAACCATACCGACTGCGCCGCCCTTTCGTCCATTGGGCATATTGCCGCTGAACATTCGTCAAAATATTTACATTTCATTCTTCACCGCCCCCGCTTTCTTGCCTTCCATCCAGTTTTCAATCTCAGACGGCTTGAACCGCACCGCCCTGTTCAATTTGTGGAAGGGTATCTCCCCCTTCGCCACATATCGGTATATGGTCTTTACCGACACTTGCAACGCCGCCGCCGCCTCATTCACTTTCCAATAGGTTTCCATTTTTCCTCCGCATACGTTAAAAATAAGCCCTGCCGTTTCAAAGCGACACTATGGAAAAGTACAATTTTCAGAAACGTCAATTTTGCAATCGTCATTCATATTTCACCCCATGCGTAAAAAATATCTGTTCATTACCGCAAACGGCATTACCCATTCGGGTAGGTTTTATAAAAACAATCAAGAAATTACGCCGCCCGTATACGTTAAAAATAAGTCCTGCCGTTTCAAAGCGATACTGTTGTTTAGTGCAATTTTCAGTAAAAAATAAATTCACAGCCGTTTTTTCCCCGTTATTCATATTCACTCCCCATACATAAAAAATACCCGCTGCGGTTTCATAAATAAAGTTAGATTTGGTACAACTTTTTAAAACCGTATTCTCATAACCCGTCATGCTTCCTCCGCATACAAATAAAAATAAGTTTTGGCAGTTCAAAAAGATATAGGAGTTTCCTCCAATTTTCGGGAATGTCAATTTTAACAGCCGTAATCTCATAACCCGCCATAAACCGCCTTTCATACAAATAAAAGTAAGTCCCGCCGTTTCAGAAATAAATAGTATGTTTGCACAATTTTCCGCAACAGACATTTCCAAAACCGCATATAAATAAAAATAAGTCTTGCCGTTTCAGAAACAAATAGGACTATTGCACAAATTTAACGTCATCGCCCGAAAGCCTTTTTTCTTGCCATGCGGCATTAGACCGCTTGCATAATCAGCCATTGTTTTTATTTTCACAGAGCCAAAAGCAAAAGTAATTGGGATAAATGCGCAATTTTTATCAGGGCAAAAAAAATCCCCCGCCGCCGTCAGCGAGGGATAAGGTTCAAATAAGCCTTTTAAGCCTGTTTCCGTTCCTCTTGCGGTATGCCCTGCACAGGAAAAGAAAACACATTAGGCGGCATTTCCGTTCTTTCCGCTGTCTGCGTTTTGTCCTGAACAGGCTGTAGCAACGCCTCTTGTATTTCTTTCGCCTTCACAAATTCAAGAGGGTCAAAATGCGTGTAACGCTCCGTCATTCTTTCGCTCTTATGCGTGGTTATCGCTTGCGCCTGCTCTGTGGTCATACCGCCTTTTAGCATTTCAGTATTAAAAAAATGCCGCCAAGCGTGGATATGCAAATTCCGCTCTTTTATTTCCGCACTTGAAATACCTATGTTTACCAACGCTTTACGCAAATACATTAAAACCGTTTTACGGCAAATAGGGCTACCACCGCCGTCCGTAGAGAATAAATATCCGTCTCCGCTTTTTTCTTTCAAAAGTTTCAAATCCGCAATCAAAGAAGCCGGAAGCGGAATATTATGTTTGTCCTTTGTTTTAGTCGGTCTGTATCCGTAATTGTCATGCTGCATACAGACGTAAATATGATCATCGTAAAGGCAACTCCCTTTAAGCCCTAAAATTTCCGACACCCTCATTCCAGACAACGCCGCAACCTTATTCACAGTACAGGTAATATGGCTATCTTCCCACACTTTACGCCAATCACCGACAAACAGCTTTTTGAATTCAAGAGGAGTAATAATTTTTATCTCGTCTCGGTCGTTTATCAGCCGTTCCACTTTGGCGGTAGGGTCAACAGGTATTATCCCACGTTCCACAGCCTCAATCATCATTGTTTTGAAAGTTCCGTAGTAGCCGTTAATGGTCGTGTTTTTATATTTTTGTTTTATAAGGCTGTCCAAAAAAGCCTCAATCACGGCGGGGGTAATAGCGTCCATTTTAATATTTTTGAAATACGGCAAAATAACCTTATCCAAATTCCGCTTCATGTGGTCAGAATAACTTTGCGTCAGGTTCGCCCGTTTCCGTCTTTTTTTCAGGTACTCGCAATTTTCCCAATCCCACCAGTTCACGGAATATTCCCCAAAAGTAGGCACATCATCTTTTTTCGCCAGTAAAGCCCCATCTTTCAAAAGCCTGTTTACAAGCACCCTAGCCGCCGTCTTATTGGTCTGCCCCGTTGACCTGCCTTTAGTCCGCTTGCCGTTTTCATCGTAAGCGTAGAAATAAACAACCCGCCTACCCGAAGAAGTAACCCTGAAATACAGGGTAAAATCATTATGAATCTTCATAACTACCTCTTTTTTGGAAATATGATGTCTTTTGTGATTACACCCATTTCCCATGTTTTATAGCGTAAAAATCAGCAACGCTAATTCCTTATGGGATAAGCATTTACGGAAACGGTAAATTTTGTAATTAGGTAAAACGTGCAGTTTTCCTTATGTTGGGTATGGTTATACTAGTAAGATTTCTGCAATTGGCAAAAGCGCCAGAAGAATAATAATCCACATAAGAATAACCATAACTACCACCAGAATAATAATTATGTTCATCATCCCCATCCGCTATATTGATAACGCTGTTGGGTATGGTGACGCTGGCAAGTTCGTTGTAGGCAAACGCCTCTGCCCCGATGGAGGTAACGCTGTTCGGAATGGTAACGCTGGCAAGTTGGTTGGAGGCAAACACCTTTGCCCCAATGGAGGTAATACTGTTGGGAATGGTGACGCTGGTCAGTTGGTTGCCTAAAAACGCGGAATCCCCGATAGAGGTAACGCCGTTAGGGATGGTGACGCTTGTCAGTCCGTTACCGGAAAAAGCCAACTCCCCGATGGAAGTAACGCTGTTCGGTATGGTGACGCTTGTCAGTCCGTTGCCGGAAAAAGCCCCTGCCCCAATGGAGGTAACAGAAGAAGGTATTGACACCGGAGTTTTTTTTGCTGGCCATGAAACCAATACGCTCTTGGCTTTGTTATATAAAACGCCATTCTGTGAACTATATGCCATATTGCCTTCAGCGACATTTATTGCAGTAAGATTGCTATTGTTGCTAAACGCCTCTTTCCCGATGGAGGTAACGCTGTCGGGGATAGTAACATTGGTCAGTTTGTTGATAGAAAAAGCCCCATCCCCGATGGAGGTAACGCTGTTGGGGATGGTAACGCTGGTCAGCTCGTTGCCGGAAAAAGCCCTTACCCCGATGAAAGTAACGCTGTTGGGGATGGTAACACCAGTCAGTTGGTTGCCATAAAACGCCTCTTCCCCGATGGAGGTAACGCTGTCCGGTACAGTGTTACAGTTTTCTAATGCTTACTCACAAGTACGCTTTATTACTCATAAGTCTATATCAGATAACGAATTACGTCAACTACTTTCCTCATAATTATTTTTAATTGCTTATAATTACCCACCGTTATTCAACAAATATGATGTCTTTTCTGGTGTAACATAAGCGCACTTTACATTACCGCATTTAACAAACCTGAATAATTATTACCGCAAACCCCGTTCAAAACACCCTTTATAACGCCCATAAAAAACCCACAAAACAGCTTTAATCCCCATTACCGTATCATATTTAACCTTTACACCCAATAAAACCCCTTCCAATGCCGTTTTTTGCTCTTTTGAATGTCGCATAACGCTTTGCAAGTTTTCTCCAAAAAGAGGACCGCCTACGGCGGTAGGGCTGCGCCCTAATTGAAAACGAAAGGAAGAACACCCGATTTGTTAATATTATTCGCCAATACCCCCCGCCCCGCGCGCCGGGTGGGTGGGTCTACTCTCGCTTTGCTCTCGGACTGCGCTGCGATGGGC
>NZ_BDHF01000090.1:0-5046 GCF_054786115.1 Treponema sp. R80B11-R83G3
CCCCAACCTCGGATGCTGTAAAATTCTCGCCGACAAAAACCAAGAAAGTTGCCGGTTGCCTGTTGCCTGTTGCCTGTTGCCTGTTGCCTGTTGCCTGTTGCCTGTTGCCTGTTGCCTGTTGCCTGTTGCCTGTTGCCTGTTGCCTTCGGCCTGAAGCATTTTTTCATAAGTGGGGATTTTATTTGGCCTCTCACCGTGTCGCATTTGTCCGTGAACGCCCCTTGACGGGGCGCTGTTGTTTGGGTGTGCGTGTTGCGTGTTGCGATTTGTGGGGGGTTGGCTGTTTGTATGTTCTTATTAGCCATGCGATTATTTTATAGTAATTTTTTATGATATGTCAATGCTAATTTAGTGGTAAATGCCTAATTACCACTAGAAGATGTATGCCGAATAAATGCTTTAAGTACAGGTGGGCAGGCTGCGTGCGATGTAAAAACATCTTTCGGGCGTTCCCCGCCGGAGAGACTTTGGAATAAAACAAAGAAAATTCAGAGAAAAAACGTCCGGCGACAAACCCTAGATAAAGCTTTCTAACTACGCTATTTAGTCGCCGGAAAGGCTCACAGCCAAATAAACGCCTGACCACTTGCAAGTGGTCAGGTTAGATCAATAATGCCGCACGCTGAGAGCACCAAAAAATGCCGCAGTCCCCAATAAAAGCAAGGCCGCCTTTAGGTGGCCGCCAGTGCGAGGCGGACTCTTACGAAGTTTTTACAGCGTGCGCAGCCTGCCCGCCTGTACTAAATAAATTCTTTGGGCATACATCGTGTTGAGGAGAGGAAAAAGCCTGTAGCAAGTTTGCAAATATGGCGGCGAAATGCGAAAGAACTATCCCTCTGTGGAAAAAAGTGACACTGCCTATGATGTACATTTCATTTTAAAAAGTTCAGTTTAGTTCCTATTCGCCATTGTCATCTTCTGGAAACATTTGCAAAAACTGTCCAGGCGTTACCGCAGGGATAGAACCTGAAGTATAATCTTTAACGTTTCTCGTAACAATATAATCAACTGAAAAACTATATCCCACGGCAAACTGGACGGAGTCTTCAAAATCGTCCCAATCAAGACTCAACGCATAAAAAATATCGTTGTCAGTTACAGTCGCAGGGCGGAAAATCTCTAACATCTCTTTTAACGCTTTTTTTGTGGGCTTTTTGCCGAGAGTGCTTTTCGCAAGAAAAAAAATATCGGTTATTGCGGAAGCGGAAATAAAACCGGTAATAGCATTATTTTCCGCCATAAAAGAGATAGCCTCTGCGTTATCGTAACCTTCACGGTGGAGCATAATATCTAATGCGACATTGGTATCAATCAGGACTATCATTAGAGGTGTTTCGCCAGCCTTTTCATGCGCCATTCGTCAAGATCAACATCTCCCAGACTTGAAAGTATGCCTGATATTGCCTGAGTACGGGGGCTGTTTTTCCGCATTGCTTCAATCTCTTTTCTGGTAATGTGAGGTATGCCGCTGCCTTCGGATTTATGTTTTTCCTTTGCCGGAAACTGAATTATTACCTGTGTTTCCCCTGCCGGTATGTCACGAGGGATTTCAAGCATTATTCTGTGATCGTCTGGTACGGTTACAGTTTGCGTTATTGTCATGCGTTAAATATAGTAATATCTGCCGTTACTGTCAAGTTGTAGAATTCAACCACGAAGTACGCGGAGAAACACGGAGTTTTGATATGAAAATCTTCTTTCTCTCCGTGTAACTCCGTGGTTAAATATTCGCTTTGGACAGCCCCATATACATCACTGCAAATACGCATCAATTGCTGCTGCGGCTTTTTTTCCTTCGCCCATGGCAAGAATCACTGTGGCCGCTCCTGTTACTGCGTCTCCTCCGGCGTAGACTCCTTTCCGGCTGGTTTGGCCGGTCGCCTCGTCGATGATAATGCCGCCCCATTTCTGCGTATCCAGACCCTTTGTTGAGTTTCTGATAAGCGGATTGGGCGAGGTGCCAATAGCCATGATAACGCAATCGACATCTATGTCGATTTCGCTTCCGGGTATGGGAATCGACTCGGCTCTGCCCGATGCGTCGGGTTTACCCAGGGCCATCTTTTCGCAGACAAGCATCTTAACCCAGCCCCTTTCATCGCCAGCGATTTTTACCGGCTCGGTGAGGAACATAAAATGAATGCCTTCTTCTTTCGCGTTTTTCACTTCTTCAGCGCGGGCGGGAAGCTCTTTTTCGGTGCGGCGGTAGATGACGGTAACATCAGCCCCAAGCCGTTTCGCGCAACGGGCCGAATCCATCGCCACGTTTCCGCCGCCGATAACGGCGGTTTTTTTTGCATGTTGAATAGGCGTGGAACTTCCTTCCATATAAGCCTTCATCAAATTGATGCGGGTTAAAAAATCATTTGCCGCAAAGACGCCGTTCAGATCTTCGCCGGGAATGTGCATAAAACGGGGCAGCCCCGCCCCTGATCCTATGTACACCGCCGAATAGCCTTGCTCATCCAGAAGCTCATCCACGGTAAGCGTTTTTCCGATTATCGTATTGCAAACGATTTCAACGCCCATATTTTTAAGCCCCTGAATCTCATGCTGAACAATTGCCTTGGGCAGGCGGAATTCGGGGATGCCGTAGATCATTACGCCGCCTTCACGGTGAAGCGCCTCGAAAATCGTAACGCTGTAACCTTTCTTTGCCAGATTTCCGGCGCAGGAAAGGCCCGAAGGCCCTGAACCGACAACGGCAACTTTCTTGGTTTTTGTCGGCGAGAATTTTACAGCATCCGAGGTTGGGGTATGCGCGTTGTGGTAATCCGCGGCAAAGCGTTCCAACCTGCCGATACCGACCGATTCGCCCTTAATGCCGCGGGCGCACTTTCCTTCGCATTGGCTTTCCTGCGGACAGACCCTGCCGCAGATTGCCGGAAGCGAATTGTGCTCGGTGATAATTTGATAGGCTTTTTCAAATTCGCCTCCGGCAATGCAGCCGATAAAGGTCGGAATGTCGATGTTGACGGGGCAGTGTTCTACGCAGGGTTTGTTTTTGCAGTTCAAGCAGCGTTTCGCCTCATCAATGGCCTGCTCCTCGGTGTAACCGAGAGAGACTTCTAAAAAGTTGCTGTTGCGGATATTGGGGTCCTGCACCGGCATTTCATTTTTTGTTGTTCTTAAGTTAGCGCTCATTTTGCCACCGCCTTTTTAAACAGGTTACAAGTCGCCTCGTAAGCCTTCGCCTCAAAGGGGCGGTATCTGCTGCCCCTTTGCATGGCTTCTTCAAAATCAACCTCATGACCGTTAAAGTCCGGGCCGTCAACGCAGGCAAACCTCATTTTGTGGTTAACGCTCAGGCGGCATGCGCCGCACATTCCCGTTCCATCGATCATAATGGGGTTCATGCTGACGGTAGTTTTAACGCCGTAAGGCTTTGTTGTGGCTGCGACAAATTTCATCATGATGAGTGGCCCAATGGCGATTACTTCATCATATTTTACGCCATTGTCCAGGGACGCTTTTAACGCTTCGGTTACAAGCCCTTTCTTGCCATAGCTTCCGTCGTCGGTCATAAGATCAAAGTCGTGCGAAACCGCGCGGAATTCATCCTCAAGAATCACAAGGTCTTTGGTGCGGAAACCGACAATGGCGTGCACCTCAGCCCTTTGATTAAAAAACTTTTTTGCCAGCGGGTAGGCAATCGCCGATCCCACGCCGCCGCCGATAATGGCTACTTTTTCCGCCGAACAGTCTGAAGGATTTCCCAAAGGCCCCGCCAAATCATGTATCGCCTCCCCTTCCTGTAATTGATTCAGACAGAAAGTCGTGGCTCCCACAATCTGAAAGATAATGGTAATGCTTCCTTTTTGAGTGTCACAATCGGCAATGGTAAGCGGAATCCGCTCACTGTCCGCATTGGCCCGGACAATTACAAATTGACCCGGTTGAGCCTTTGCAGCCACAAGCGGCGCTTCCACATCCATCAGGGTGACGGTGGGATTCATTATTTTTTTTCGCAAAATCTTTGCCATTTTAAACCCGCCTTTTATAAATTAGAAATCTACGTCTTTGTCATAGAAACAGGCTGTAAGAAGCTGTTCCATTTGTTTCGGATCGATTTTGCGCGGATTGGATCCTGTACAGGCGTCACCTACGGCGTTAACCGCTACGGTCGGCAATTTCTCAAGGAACTCCTTCTCGCTTATAATACCGCCTTCGTAAGTTTTAATACACGGAGCAATGTCCAGCGCTTTGTTCATCTTCTGGATGTGATGAACAAGAGATTTGGTTCCCTCGTCCGGGTTTTTCGCGGGAAGCCCGATAAAGTGGGCGATTTCCGCATAACGCTCGGCTGCGACTTTTTCTTTTGCGTTGAATTGGATTACCTTAGGCAGGTACATGGCATTGGCAACGCCGTGTATTATGTGTCCGCCGGAATAGGCAGCGCCGGTCTTGTGCGCCATTGAGTGTACGATTCCCAAAAGGGCGTTGGAAAAAGCCATGCCTGCAAGACACTGGGCGTTGTGCATTTTTGCCCGGGCTTCCTTATCGCCCTTGAAAGAATCTATCAAATATTTGCTTATCATCTTTATCGCGTGCAGAGCCAGAGGATCGGTGTAGTCGCAATTCAAGGTTGACACATACGCTTCGATGCCGTGGGTTATGGCATCCATACCAGTATTGGCGGTAAGCTTGGGCGGCATTGTTTCCGCAAGCGCGGGGTCTACAATCGCAACGTCCGGGGTGATGTTAAAATCCGCCAGCGGATATTTGATGCCTTTTTTGTAGTCGGTGATTACCGCAAAGGCGGTGACTTCCGTGGCTGTTCCCGATGTTGAGGGAATGGCGCAGAATTTCGCCTTGGTACGCAGGGGTGGAAAGCTAAAGGGTGTACAGAGGGTTTCAAATTTTGTGTCCGGGTACTCGTAAAAAGCCCACATTGCCTTTGCCGCGTCGATGGGAGATCCGCCGCCGATAGAGACAATCCAGTCAGGCTGGAATTTTCTCATGGCTTCGGCTCCTTTCATAACCGTTTCCACAGAGGGGTCAGGCTCGACGCCCTCAAAAAGCTCGACCTCCATACCCGCTTCTTTA
>NZ_BDHF01000091.1:0-5003 GCF_054786115.1 Treponema sp. R80B11-R83G3
TATTAATTCATTAATTACAAAATTTGCAGACAAATTGCCTGAAGCCGTAGATGACAGTAAACGGCTGTTGTTTGCAAAACTAAGCGCGTTTTATCTTAATAACCGGTATCCTGAATATAAAGAAGGGGAAATTAATGGGTAGTTATTAGTGGTTAGTTGGTAGTAAGTAGTGAATAGATAAAGCTCTCCTATCCACTAACAACAGTAAGTTGTAGGACACTTACTGACAAACGCCTACAACTTACATCATTGCTAGATGAATACTAACCGATTATCGTTACAAAGAAGATAATCCCAAATTGTTTGAATGTTTTTTTCATAATGTTTTCTCCTTCATTCTTTGTTGAAATATCCCTATTTCGTATTTTTTGATACCTCAAATGAGGTATTTATTAAATGAAGGCTGATTTTAGAACAAATTTACGGGCTGAACTTGATTATCATGAGCTAACTGTCAAGGAATTAGGTGATAAAACAGGTATACCCAAAGGTACTCTGGACTGTTATCTTGGAGTAAGGGCTTCCATGCCTCCGGCGGATATTGCCGTTAAAATTGCCAATGCTTTAGATGTAACTGTTGAATATCTTGTAACCGGAAAAGAAAATAAAAAACAGGATAAATTACTTAACCATAACATTCGTTCAATAATTCAATTATTAATTGAACTTAATGAAAAAGATATTGAAACAATACTTAGTCTTGCAAAAATCTTGAAAAACCAATAAATGTGATTATTATATAGAAAACACATAAAGTCGGAAACGCTTGTTAATTTAATGATGAATTGTTATACTATTAGTAGTTATGGATAAAAGTATTTCCATTATTATGCAATCCGATCATCATAATTCAGGTTACGTTCCCGGTTCAGCAAATGATCGGGTAGCGCTAGTCTGGCCGCTGACTTGCGAAGCGGTTTCCTTGAGTAAAAAGTACGATGTTGAACAACGATTACAGAGACATGTTACTCGCCTTATCAAAAACAAACGATCCACCGGAAGACACAAAGATTTAGCCGATGCGGAATCTCTTGAAGAAAAATAAAAAAAGGGGGTTTCTGTCCCTCATCTTAGGACAAAAACCCCTCTTCCCTCTTAATGTGAAAATTTTTTCAGTAATATCTAAAGTTTCCCTGCCTCTTTCTTAAACCCGTTGATTAATCTCTGATCGGGTTTGGCTTTAGATTTTTCAAAATTGACAAAACCAAGAAAATAATTTTTCATGCTCTTTCTGGCATTGTCATCGGCCTTGTTTTTTTCACCGTCTATGATGGTCAATTCCATGCCCGGCAGGATTTTATCCGGGTTTACAACTACCCCTCGGGAGGCAAGCATAATAATGGGATAATAAAAACCATTACCCATTTCTGTCCTTGCGATGTCTGACAGCGTATCACCGGATTTTACGGTGTACGTTTTAGCGCCATCCAGAATAAGCCCGGTACTTTTGTCATAAAGTTTAACGTAATCATCGTCAGTAGGCGGCGTGGATTTGCAGCCCATAACCAGCATAATGCTGAGGACCAAAGCCATAACCAATAGAATCTTTTTCATAACTAACTCCTTAAAAAAAATATTATGAATACTTTTAATGTATTCATTTTAAATTTAATTTATATAAAAATGAATGCATTGACAAGCCGATTAATGTAGAATTTTTGGTTTTTATTAATTTTATAAATACATAATTCTTTATGTAGTAAAAAATTACAAAATGTTGAATTTTTCAAAAATGAATTTTTTAACAATCTCATTGGGTTGTCAAATTTAGCCAATTTATTATATGATGTAAAATAAGCAAGTTTATAACAGGTTACTAAAAATGGCATTTTTCGATTCATTTTGGAAAAAAATAAAATATTATACCGACACAAGCGCTAAAAACGCCGTTTCAGAAATTAACGAATACCTTGCGGAAACAAACGAGCGTTTGCACATAATTGAAACAAGGCAAAAAGAAACAATTATCCAACTTGAAGAAATCGACGACTTTCTGCAAAACAACGGCAATGAAAACGTCCTTATTGATACCTTGATTGCGCTTACCGACACTATCGGGGATTTTTATTTTTTTGCCGCAGTAGACCGGAACTCGCCGCTTTTTGAACAAGCGCAGATGATGTGGAACAGGGCAAAGAGCGCAGTAGAAGCAGTAGGGCTTAAAATAATTGAAGCAAACAATGTAGATTTTGATTTTCATCTTCACTCGGCGGAAAGTACCGAACAAAACATGGAAATGCAAAACGGCTA
Source organism: Treponema sp. R80B11-R83G3 (assembly GCF_054786115.1). NCBI lineage: Bacteria > Pseudomonadati > Spirochaetota > Spirochaetia > Treponematales > Treponemataceae > Treponema > Treponema sp. R80B11-R83G3. The sequence continues at coordinate 2,251 of NZ_BDHF01000091.1, forward strand.
TGTAATTAATACTTTGAAATTCGGCTATATTTACAAGGATAAAGTGCTTCGGCGAGCGGCTGTCATCGTTAATAAACTGGGAACGCCTAATAATATTATTTATTTGTAAGTAAGGAGTTGTTACGCTATGAAAGTAGGAATAGATTTCGGCACTTCGACATCGGAAATAGCTTATGTTGACGATAATGAAAAAATTATCATTATTCCCAATCATTTGGGAGATATGATAACTCCGTCAGTCGTATACATAGCCAATGATGGCTCGCCTATTGTCGGTCTTGAGGCTAAAGAAAAAGCGCTCATCGAACCTGAAAATACATTTCTTGAGGTAAAGCGGCTTTTTGGCACAAATACGGAACTTCAAGCGCGTAACAAAGTTTATTCTCCTGTAGATGTCGCGGCGATGATCATGCGCTATTTGACTGATTGCGCGCAAAAACATTCAGGTAAGACGGTTGACTCCGCGGTGATTACCGTTCCCGCCTATTTTAACGATTCACAGCGTAAGGATGTTATGGCTGCGGGAAAGGCAGCCGGTCTTGAAGTTGAGCGTATTATCAACGAACCGACTGCGGCAAGCTTGGATTACGGAATTGAACACATGCGCGATTGTAAATATATGCTTGTGTATGATCTTGGCGGAGGAACCCTTGATGTTACCGTGCTTGAACTTTTTGAAGGAGTAGTGGAGGTAAAATCAAGCTGCGGGAATAACGCGCTTGGCGGAAAAGACTTTGACCAGGCTATCATGGATCACATAATCGGGACGATTAAGAAACGCGATAAAGTTGACGTTTCAAGCGACGCACGCGCAATGATACGGATAAAAATTGCCGCCGAGCAATGTAAGATCGCGTTAAGCGACAAAACCGAAAATACGATAGAATTGCCGTTTTTATACAATAAGGACGGCAATCCCATCGGGTATTCCGAAAAAATCACAAGAGCGGTTTTTGAATCAATGATTCGCGAAAAGATATATTCCACAGAACATCAAATTAAAACGGCGTTATTCGACGCAAATTTGAGCGCAAAAGATATTGGTTTAACTCTGTTGGTCGGCGGAAGCACGCGCATTCCGCTTGTATCTCATTTTTTAGATGAAACTTTCGGCATCGCTCCCGAGTCGGCTGTTGATCCGGATTTGTCCGTTGTTCGCGGCGCGGCTATACAGGCGGGCGTATTAAGCGGCGTGTTAAACGAAAACGCGATTGTCCTGACGGATGTTTGCCCCTACAGCCTCAGTACTGAAGCATTGATTGATACAGGGCCAGATGAGAAAGAAACAATCTGTGATATTATTATAAAACGCAACACAACCCTTCCGGCCGCAGCCTCTAAAATATACGCGACTTCCTGCGATTATCAAACAAAAGTGCATATTACCGCGTATCAGGGCGAAAGCCTTGATCCTGATGAAAACTATCTGTTGAACTGTTTTGAACTCAGCGGCATACCAAAAGCCAAAGCATACAAAGAGAAGATAAATATCCGCTTTGAATATGATTTGAACGGCATTTTAACGGTACATGCGGAAATAATCTCAACTGGTAAATCGGCGACAGTAACGGTGAACACGTCTCAAATGGGCAAAAATCTTGATCTTTCAAAATGGAAAAACGTTCCCGACGCCAGAAAATACCGGCATATAATAAATAAAGCGGAAAGGCTTTTAAAGATTTATAACAATGAAAACTCAAGCGAAGTTAAAGCCGCCGTCAATGAATTAAAAAAAGCGCTTATTATGAATTGGGAAGATTCGGTTATTGATAGACTGATTATCAACATTGAAGACGCGATTAACTGTCTGGAAAAGGAAATTAAAAAGTGAATTACTACGAACTGCTGAATATAGAGCGCGGCGCAAATGCCAATGAAATTAAACGCGCCTATTTTTCGGCGGTTAAAATACATTCGCCGGATTCTGATCCCGAGGGTTTTAAGGCGATACGAACCGCCTATGAAACTCTTTATGATCCAAAAAAACGTATTGAGTATGACGCGTATTTTGTTACGTCAGGCAATTTGCAAAATGAGTTGCTTGCGGCTCATGAACTCATTGAGGAAAATAAATACAGACAAGCTACGGACTTCTTAACTGAATTAAGCGAAAAAAATCCCGATTCAGCCGATGTTAAGCGGCTTCATGCCGAAGTGTTATGGTACATGAAGAAAAGCGGCACTGCCAACAAAATTTGCGCGGAACTGCTGGAAAAAAATCCTTCTGATTACGATACGCTGTTGTTACGTGCAAGAATAGCCAGCTCGATGAAGCATATAGACAAAGCCAACGAATATTATACTGATGCGGTCAAAATTGATCCTTTAAACCCTAAAGCATGGATCGCGTATATGAATTACGCGCTTAAAAATGCCAAAGAGCAGGTAGCAAACATTTTCTATCGCGCTATGGAACAGGATATAAATATGTTCCGCGATGAATATATCATGTATATAGTGGGAGCGCATGACAATAATCTATTTAACACAGAAAATTGTCTTGAATATTATGACAAGTTCGCGGAATTTTATATCAATGACAAAAACCCGGATGAAGATATATATTCGCTTATAATGGAACAAATGCCGTGTTTATTAGTAAAGGATGAGTTTATTCCGTTTGTAGAAAAAATACTGCCCACGCTTGAAAAAAGTAAACAATACAGCGATGAAGACGAAGAAAGTTTTAATTATATACGCTTAGTTATTACGATGCAAAAACTTCGTTCAGATAAAAGAATACATGATGTAGT
>NZ_BDHF01000092.1:0-5062 GCF_054786115.1 Treponema sp. R80B11-R83G3
CATTTATGCAATTATTACAATTATTTTTTGGTCTTTAGCTTATGTTTTTACAAGGTTGGCATTACGATATTTTTCTCCGCTTTCTCTTGGATTTTTAAGGTATTTAATCGCTTCACTTTTTTTGATCATTTTTGCGTTTTTTGTAAAAATAAAAATTCCAGATAAAAGTGATATAAAGTGGTTTATTATCGCAGGTTTTTTCGGTTTTTTCTTTTATATAATTGTTTTTAATAAAGGTTCTGTTACCGTATCAGCGTCTACCGCAAGTTTAGTAATCGCGTTAACCCCAATTATAACGACATTATTGGCAAGGATTTTTTTTAAGGAAAAACTAAAAATTGTATACTATATCGCAATAATAATAGAATTTATAGGCGTTGGAGTTATGACATTAATGGATGGAATATTTTCAATAAACATCGGACTAATTTGGCTAATATTGGCAAGTATTTCAATAAGTTTTTATAATATCCTGCAAAGAAAAATGACAAAAAAATATTCCCCTATTCAAGCGTCAATAATAAGCATTTGGTTCGGGACTATACTGCTATTTGTATTTTTACCTAGTTCTATTGTCGAAATAAAAAATGTTCCAATAATACAGATATTCTACTTAATTATTTTAGGCATATTTTCTACAGCAATTGCATACATATCTTGGACATATGCTTTTAGCAAATCAAAAAATACATCATCTGTAACAAATTATATGTTTTTAACTCCATTTTTAACCACTATACTCGGCATAATATTGGCAAAAGAAATACCTAATCGATCAACAATAATTGGGGGAACAATTATAATGGTGGGGATGTTTATTTATAATTTTTATGAAAAAATCATTCAGATAATAAATAAAACATGGTGGAAATATGTTAACAGATAGTATAAGAAACCAAACAAAGCAGATATTTCAAAATATTGAAATACTATTGGAAGTAATTCCTGCGAATGAATTTGATACAGTAAAAGGTGGATTTAGAACTTGGAAGCATTTTTATCATTTAATACATTCACTAGATAAAAATTTTATTGATCCGGGTAATTATGTTGAACCTGAATTTCACAAGAAAAATTTAAATATAATATATCTTGAGGATGAAAATAAATTAACAAAAAACGAAATAGAAAAATATTATGAAAATGTAAAAAATAAAATACAAAAATATCTAAATGAATTAAATGAAGAAACGATTGAAAATAAAATTATTTTCAATGGAATGGAATTGACAAAAATGGAATTGATTTTAGCGCAATTACGGCATATTTTTTATCATGTTGGATATTTACATTGTTGTATTAAGATTGAAAAAGGTGATACACCAGAATATATAGGACTTTATAAAGCAGTACCTGAAAAATAATGGATAATAACATTTTTGTTTTAAAAATCCAGCCAAAACATCGCATAATCTGATAAGATATTAAAATAATTTATTTTGACAAGATGTCCAAAAATGTCTAAATAAAATCCATAGGCAACGCAATTGGTATCTGACACCACTTTTTCATAGCGTACCTTCACTACCGACCACCCCCACATATGGGATATTTTTGCTTTATATTCAAACCCATAATTTTCCCCTATAATAAAACCATGACCATGCAAGCCTCCGACACTTTCTCTCTTGGCTCTAAGAAATACACGCTAATTGACATAGAAGAAAACAAGCAAATAATTACCTGTGCTGACTTTAATTTGCCAAAAAATAAAGAAATTATAGTTATAAATAGTGGCTGTTGGCGAGGATATACCGCTAAATATTATGTGGTAAAGGATAAACTTTACGGAATTAAAATATCGGAAGTTTACAACAGCGACCCAAAAGAAAAAAATTATAAATCTAAAAAAATATTTATCCCATATACAGGCAGTTGTATAATCGCCTATGGCTCTGGTTGGAATTCTGATTTTTTATCAACTTATCTTAATTACGATGAAGCCTATGAATTATATTTTGAAAACGGAATATTAAAGGAAAAACTAACGTTATTATCCACTATAGAAAAATTTAAGGCGTTAAACGGCTCTGATAAAAAATGGGAAGAAATGGAAAAAATAGCCCGTGAACCCCTTAAATATAAATACGATATAAGAAGTTATAAATGGCGTTATAAAGATGATTATTTTTATGACGATGATGGTTAGTATTTATCCCGCATATAAATCACCTTTTCCCCCATTTTTTATAAAAAACTCTTGAAAAACAATCAAATATTATCTATAATAACAAAATAAGACTATGGAAAAGTACAAAAATATAAAAAGCGAACATCAACTACGCTCCCTTGTTTTTGACGATTATTTTAAAAGTAAAGAAGTATCTTGGGAACAGGAAATTGATAAAATAGATTTTATTATTACAGGCAAACAATCACTTAAAAAGAACAAAGAAGGCGGCTCTGAAAAACATTATTTTTGGGCTGAAACAAAAAAAAGCGAAACCGAGCAATACATAATGCTCACACAATTATTATTGACCATAAAAAAGCCCTATGACAAAAACGAATATATTATCCCTAATTATATAGGCTGTTTTGATACTGTAAAAATTATTTTTGTTCCTACTAATTTAATATCAAATATTTTACATGACAATGATATTAAATGGAATATTACCCCGTCAGACATTAAAGATGAATATTTTTTAAAAATAATAAATAAATTAAAGTTTGCTCTATTTAACAATAAGGAAGTAAAAATATTTACTTTTGGAACGCAAGATGAAGAAATAAAAACCTTCATAAAAAATAATATATTAAAAGGGGATATTAAAAATAAATTTGAAATAACAGAAGATAATTTTGACAGGGTTTATTTAAAATGGCTAGAAAAAGTAAAACCTTCCATATCCGTAAATTGGGAAGAAGAAAAGAAAATAGGTTTATATGACGCTGATTTTTATCTTGCCGATTTGTTATCTAAAGATAACGTTTCTATAAAAGATAAATTATTGATTGTGTTACAAAACGACCATTACAAACTAATAAAGGCACTTAAAAAAAGTAAAACCTTAATCGAAGATGACGAGTATTTTTTCAAAGATAAACAAAAAGCGTACAATGCGTTTTGGAGCATATACCAAAGACCACCATTGCCTGATTATTGGGACAATATTATAAATAGAAAAGATTTATTAGTACCGCAGGACATAAGAGAAAGAAAAGGCTCGTTTTTTACTCCTCAAATATGGGTAGAAAAATCACAGGAATACATTGCTGATGTATTCGGTAAAAATTGGCAAGATAAATATTATGTATGGGATTGCTGTGCAGGGACAGGCAACTTACTGGTTGGCATTAATAGAAACATGGAAAACGTATTTGCCAGTACGATTGACGAGTCCGATGTCAAGGCTATGTATGACCGTATAGAAAACGGCGCAAGACTGCTTAAAAAAAATGTATTTAAGTTTGACTTCTTAAATGATGATTTTAAGAAATTGCCTAAAGCATTAAAAGATATTATTGATAACCCCAAAAAAAGAGAAAAATTAATTATTTATATCAATCCACCTTATGCGGAAGCAGGAAATAGAGAAACAATTATAGGCAGCGGTACAAATAAATCGAAAGTTTCGGCAAGCAGAATGTATGACGATTTCAAAGGCAAAGTTGGGAATGCCATACTAGAACTATCAGCTCAATTTATGCTTCGCATCTATCGTGATATTCCTAATTCAAAACTAGCGACATTTAGCACATTAAAATATATAAGCTCGTCTAATTTTATTAAATTCCGTGATTATTTTCATGCCGAATTTAAAAAAGGCTTTGTTTGCAGGGCAGATACTTTTGATAATGTTTCCGGCGCGTTTCCTATAGGCTTTTTTATTTGGGATTTAGACGGCAAACATAAAATTACTTCCGTAAAAACAGACGTATATGAAATTGATAATGAAGGGAATAATTGTCAAAAAATAGGACGTAAATCTTTTTACAGTTCAAAAAAAGGAAAACTCAGCATTGATTGGTTGCGTAAATATTTTGATAATGATGGAGAACGTATTGCATATTTAAGATTACATAGAAATGATATACAAAATAAAAATGCGGTATTCATTACAAGCAAACCTTCAGATAGTGATTTTATTAAACATGAAGCTGCAAATGTAACTGTAAATAATCTTATTGTAATGTCTATCTATTGCACAATTAGATTTGTTATTGTTCCTACTTGGCTTAATAACAAGGATAATTTTCAATTTCCAAATGATAAATGGGAAACGGACTTGGATTTTCAAAATGATTGTTTTATGTATGTTTTATTTGACAATAATATCCAATCTGCTCATGGCGTAAACCACTGGATACCTTTTTCTGAGACGGAAGTAAACGCAAGAGGTAATTTTGAAAGCCATTTTATGCAAAGCTTTATAAAAGGTAAAATAATAAAAAACGGTTATTCAGAATTGTTTGAAGAATTAACAAAAACTCATAAACCCATAAAATTTTCAAAAGAAGCCCAATCTGTTTTTGAAGCCGGCAGGGAATTATGGTCGTATTATCATAGTAAATCAAGGGTAAACATTAACTCTTCTTTCTATGACATTAGGGAGTATTTTCAAGGTGTCAGTAACGGCAGAATGAACAATAAAAGCGATGATGAAGAATACAATAATCTTATTGGCAATTTGCGTGAAAAAATGAAAATACTAGCAAAAAAGATTGAACCCAAAGTATACGAATACGGCTTTTTGTTGGAATAAATATTTTTCAATAAGGTTGATATGGACATTGTATATAAAAGCAAAGGACACGCCGAGTAACTGACACCCAAATTCGCTAGTGTACCTTGCCTGTCAGGGTACACTAGATATAGCGTACAGGACGGCAATTTAAAAAAAATTAAAAAATCTTTCCGCTAAAGTAAAGCAAAATGACATCTCCACGCCATATATATATTGTAAATCTTTTTTACGGTCTTGTAAAAAAACATTTATCGTATTCAGCGGAAGCCGAGCTTGCTCGAGTCTTCCGCTAAAATAGCAAAAGAAATTGTGGAGGTATTTATGCGAAAAACAAGAGTGCTTATTGACAATGCTTTTTACCACGTTACTTC
>NZ_BDHF01000093.1:0-4962 GCF_054786115.1 Treponema sp. R80B11-R83G3
GTATTTATTACCCGTTTGACAAAACGAATAAAAATCTATAGAATTTTTATAGTTTTTTTTACATGGAGAATGTCATGATAAACCGTAACCCATACATAGCGAATCTCAAAGCTGGATACCTTTTCCCGGAAATCGCAAAGAGGCGGCGCGAATTTGCAGCGGCGCATCCAGAAGCGAAAATTATCAGTTTGGGGGTAGGCAATACTACCGAACCGATTTTTCCGCACACTAATAAAGGGCTTGTCGATGGGGCAAAAAAACTTGGAACCGTTAAAGGCTACTCAGGCTATCAGGACGAAGGAATGGCGGAGTTGAGGGAAAAAATTTCTACAGTCTTTTATAAAGGAAAATTCTCGATAGATGAAGTCTTCATCTCTGACGGGGCAAAGTGCGACATCGGCAGATTGCAGACGCTCTTTGGAGCGGGGACAAAAATAGCGGTTCAGGACCCTTCGTATCCGGTCTATGTTGACGGTTCTGTTCTTGTCGGAGCGGCGGGCGGCTGGACCGGCACAGGTTACTCAGGCATTACATATCTTCCCTGTACGGCAGAAAACAATTTTTTCCCCAATTTAGACTTAATTCCGCAGAACAGCCTTGTCTATTTTTGTTCACCTAACAACCCCACCGGCGCAGTATCGGATCGCGCTCAACTTTCCGCGCTTGTAAAAATCGCCGTTGAAAAAGGCTGCATCATTGTCTTTGACGCCGCCTACGCCGAATTTATCCGCGATCCTTCACTGCCTAAAACCATCTACGAAGTAGACAAGGCAGATCAATGCGCCATTGAAGTAAACTCATTCTCAAAGCCCGCCGGATTTACCGGAGTGCGCCTCGGCTGGTCTATTGTTCCAAAAGCTATTAAGTACGCTGGCGGCGAGAGCGTCAACGCGGACTGGAACCGCATCGCGGGAACAATTTTTAACGGCGCGTCAAATATCGCTCAGGCGGGAGGGCTTGCAGGGTTAGACGACAAGGGATTGAAGGAAATCCGCAAGCTGACTGATTTTTATCTTGGAAACGCGAAATTGATAAGAGACGCTCTTCAAAAGCTGGGAATAAAATGTATAGGCGGCGACAATTCCCCCTACATTTGGGCGCATTTTCCCGGCAGGGACAGTTGGGAAGTGTTTTCTCAAATACTGGAAAAGTGCCACGTTGTAACCACCCCCGGCGCCGGTTTCGGCCCCGCCGGTCAAAGCTTCATCCGCTTTTCAGCCTTTGGCCACAGAGCCGATGTCGAAGAAGCGTGTAGGCGCCTTGGTAAATTTATTTAGAAGAATTTACCACGAACCACAAGAGTGAAGAATTTTTTACCACGAACCACACGAACCAACACGAACCGAGAGGGATTTGAGCTTACCACTGATAAGCGAGTAAGACGAGAGCGTAAGATTTAGGGGGGGTGTCCGTTATCTTATCGTAAAGTCCCACGCTAAGCTCTCGGACAACAACCCCTGATCCCTTTAGTTTTCTACTACACGCATATCTGTAGTAAATCTCCCCGCTTTCTAGGTTCGCTCCATGTTCGTGTGGTTCGTGGTAAAATCTCTTCTTAACAAATTTTTCTTTAACAGCGTAAGAAAATCGTTACGCGCCATTTCTTCTCCCCCAAGACTGATTAAGTGCCTTGTCGGTATTTGGCAGTCAATAAAAGCTAGTCCTTCCGCAAAAAGCTTTTTCGCAAAAGTAAGGAATGCGGTTTTTGACGCGTTTGGGACATTAGCGAACATTGATTCGCCGCAGAAAACTTTGCCGAGCAGTAATCCATAACAGCCGCCGACAAGTACTCCGTCCTGCCAGCTTTCAGCGGAGCGTACAAAACCTAATTGGTGCAGTTCCGCGTATGCTTCGATTATGTCGTCTGTAATCCATGTTCCATTTTGACCGGGACGCTTTTTTTCAGCGCAGTTTCTGATTACTCCGTCAAAGTTTTCATCGTAGGTTATTTTAAAAACATTGCCGTTTAAAATTTTTCGCATAGAAGATGAGACATGCAGTTTTTCGGGAAAAATCACGCAACGCGGGTCGGGAGACTGCCAGATGACTGGATCGCCGGGTGAGTACCAAGGGAAAATTCCTTGCTCGTAAGCGGAGAGTAACATCCCGGGCGAAAGATTGCCGCCTACTGCGATAATACTGTCTTCACATTCATTGGGGTTGGGAAATTGAAAATATGCGGCTGTATCAAGGTAGGGAAAATCAGGATCGGGACCGGGACGAAAACGCGGCACTAATTTTCCGCTGTTACAGTTTGCGTCTCTTCGATGTCCATGCAGTAGCCGTCACGCCAGTCTACAACGGCGCTTCCGCCTTCGCTCAGGCTGCCAAACAGGACTTCATCCACAAAGAAACTTTTTATTTTCTCTTCGATTAACCTGCTTGCGTTTCTCGCGCCAAACTCTTTGCTGTAGCCTTCTTCCGCCAATTTGTCCACACAGGTTTCCGTAACGGTAATGGTTACGTTCTTTTCCGTAAGCTGGGCGGTAAAAGCGTCCAATTCTTTTTGGACAATGGAAACCATAATGTCGCGCGAAAGATGGCCAAAACGGACAATTGCGTCTAGCCTGTTGCGGAATTCAGGAGTAAAGAATTTTTCTACCGCGCTGTCAATCGCGCTGTCGTCCTGAATTCTGTCCCCAAAACCGATAAGCCCCTTGCCAATTTCCCTTGCGCCAGCGTTACTTGTCATTATCAAAATTACATTGCGGAAGTCAGCCTTGCGCCCCTGATTGTCGGTAAGAGTGGCGTAATCCATAATTTGCAGGAGTATGTTAAAAATATCGCTATGGGCTTTTTCAATTTCATCAAGCAAAACCACGGCGTGCGGCTGTTTGCGAACTGCGTCCGTTAGCTGACCTCCGTCTTCATAACCGACATAACCCGGCGAAGAACCGATAAGGCGCGAAATTGTGTACTTCTCCTGATACTCGCTCATGTCAAAGCGGAGCATGGCAATCCCCATGATTTCAGCTAACTGCCGCGCCAACTCCGTCTTGCCGACTCCGGTCGGCCCCACAAAAAGGAAATTCGCTACAGGTTTGCCGTCCGCCCTGAATCCCGCCCTAGAGCGTTTAACGGCTTTTACCACCGAGGATATCGCGTCATTCTGCCCAAAAACCCTTTGTTTAAGCCTCGCTTCCAAATCTTTTAGTTTGTCTTTTTCGCTCTCACCCACTGACCTCTGCGGTATACGTGCGATTTTGGAAACAACGGTTTCAATAACGGGAAGGGTAATTTCTATTTTTTCAATTTGAGCGTCCTGTACTGTTGAAGACTTGTGCGTCTTATCAGCCGCCGTCCTATCAGCCGCCATCTTTTCAAACATCGATTTATCCGTCATTGTCATTTCTGCCGCGAATAAATCCGCTGTTGGCACTTCCGTCTTTTCGTTAGATGTTTTGTCTTCCGCACTGGCGTCTTCCTGTGAATGTTTGTACGCTTCTATCCGCGCATAAGCGCCGGCTTCGTCAATTACATCAATGGCTTTATCGGGCAGGCGGCGCTCCGTGATAAATTGCGCGGAAAGACGCACGGCGGTCTCCACAACCTCGTCGCTGTAGTGGACATGGTGATAATCTTCGTATCGGCCTTTAACCCCCTTGAGTATGTCAATTGCAATTTCTACGGAAGGTTCGTTAATATCAATTTTTTGGAAACGCCGCGAAAGAGCGCGGTCTTTTTCAAAGAACTTGTTGTACTCCTCGTGCGTTGTGGAGCCGATACAGCGGAGCTTGCCGGAAGTGAGCGCTGGCTTTAGCAGATTGGAAGCGTCCATCGCGCCGCCTGAAACCGCTCCAGCTCCGACAAGCGTGTGAATCTCATCGATAAAAAGAATTGTTTTTTCTTTTTTTAACAGTTCCTCAACAACGCGTTTTATCCTTTCCTCAAAATCACCTCGGTACTTGGTTCCCGCTAGGATAGAACCCATATCAAGAGCATAGATAGAAAAGTTTTTAAGAAGCGGCGGCACATTGCCGGCAACAATTCTCTAGGCAAGCCCTTCCGTAATTGCCGTCTTTCCTACGCCTGAATCCCCAACATGAATAGGATTATTTTTCATTCTTCTGCAAAGCACCTGCACGGTGCGGTCAAGCTCGTCTTCCCTGCCGATTACAGGCTCCAGTTTTTGCTCCTTAGCCAAAGCGGTTAAATCTATCGCATAACGCTCAAGCATTGTTTTCTTGCCCGCTTTTTTCTGAGAATCGGCGTCTTCATCCATACCTGCGTATTTTTCGCCCTTTTGAGAATTTAAAAATGGATCGTTGCCGTAACTGTGGGACAGCACCTGCAAAAGTTCCAGCCGCCTTATTCCCGCTTTGCGCAGATAATAGCTGCTGTAACATCTTTCTTCATCGTAAAGGGAAACAAGAATATCCGCCACATCGATCATGTCTTTTTGGGCTGACTTGCAATGTATCAAAGCGCGCTCAATAATGTTGTGAAAACCCACGGTCTTTGTAGGTTCACCGGACGTAATCGGCATTTTTTGCTCAAAGAAATTTTCCATTCCATGTTTGATCTGGGCTAAATCAGCCCCGCACGAAAACAGTACCCCTTGAACTTCATCAAAAGCCAAAGCCGCGTAAAGTATATGTTCAGGAGTAAGGTACTCATGTTTTCGCACCTTTGCTTCGTTATACGCCGCGTCAATAATCGCCTGTACATGACCGGAAACTTTCATTTTTCATCCCCTATATAAATATAACATAAGTTATCATTCCCTTCTATAGACCCCTTTTATATATTAAATCGGCTCTACAATACACATAAGCGGAAATTCATTAGCTTTTGCCATTGCGTGTACCTGCTCGGTTTTGGTCACGGCAACATCCCAAGTATACACCCCGACCACCCCTCTGCCTTTTCTATGAACATCCAACATTATTTTACTGGCATCTTCAATGCTTTTATGAAAAATTTCCATTAAAACATCGACCACAAAATCCATGGTTGTATAAT
>NZ_BDHF01000094.1:0-4939 GCF_054786115.1 Treponema sp. R80B11-R83G3
TAAGGTGGCTATACTTAATTTTGTTTCCCCTACCGAAACGTTTTCGGATTATGTGATTGATGAATTAACTGGTAAACTGGTTACAGGACGAAAAGTTACTATCGTTGACCGCAAAAACCTTGCACTTATCAGTCAAGAGATGAAATTGCAGTTATCTGGAGATGTCAGCGATGAATCAGCTCAGGCAATAGGAAGGATGTTGGGGGCACAATCTATTGTATCCGGTAATTTAACCAATATGGGAACATTCTACCGTATCAGAATCAGAGTGATTAATGTGGAAACGGCAGCAATACAAACACAAATTTCTTTGGATTTGAGAAATGATGCACAAGTTGCTTTCCTTTTGAGCGGAGCTCCTACAAGTACACCGCCAACAGTACCCAGCGGGACTGCGGCTGGTATAAGTGCAAATGAAACCGCCACGCCTCTCACAGAAGGCACAATGGTTCCAGGTAATAATCTTACCGAAAAATTAACTTGGTTAGATAGAAACGCTGATAGCCATAATACATATATTCTTGTAGTTAATGCTAATGAGAATATTGCTCCATATATGTTTAACTATAGTGGTGCAATTAACATTACTGTTGCATTGAGAGGCGATGGTCAAAATCGAACAATACGACTTAGAACAAATGGTACTATGTTTACTGTAAGTGCAAACATTACATTCATACTTGAAAATAATGTTACTTTACAGGGACATAACGGTAACAGCACGGCATTAGTTTATATAAATGGTGGAACATTAAAAATGAGAACAGGATCAACCATTACTGGTAATACCGATAAAACTGTTGGTAGTTCAAGAGATGGTGGAGCTATAGACATATCGGGCGGGATATTTGAAATGACAGGCGGAACCATCTCTGGTAATACAGCATATGATGCTGGTGGTGGGGTCTATATATTAAGTGGAACTTTTACTATGAGTGGTGGAATTATATCTGGTAATACAGCATTGAAAGGCGGAGGGGTACATATAAGTAGTGGAACTTTTAATATGCGGGGCGGTACTATAACTGGTAATACTGCTCGTGAAAATGGTGGTGGGGTATACGCAGGAAGTACATTTGCTAAAACTGGCGGAACCATTACAGGATATAATACTGATCAAGTTAACGGTAATGCTGTAAAAGATGAAGCTGGTAATACATTGGCACGCAGGGGTCATGCAGTATTCAGAAATGATAACCAACGTAAAGAAACTACGGCAGGTACTAGCGTAAACCTTTCTTCTAATGATTCTGGTCGTTGGGATTAATAACGGGCGACTTCACAGCCTTATTTTTATATTATGGAGTAAAACATTTATTATAAATATAAAGTAAATAAAAATGGTGTACGGACAAACGGCACTTAACCTGTCGGTAAAAGTACGCCCCTTCGGGGCTAGGCTACGCAAAACCGTGTTCGGGCTTCGCCCTCTGCACGGTTTCGCTCCGCCACATTTGGGGCAGGGGTCAATGCTCCGCATTGCCCTATAACCTGCCCCAAACGTCTTTTACCGCCGGAACGTTAGGCAACATTTATGCGACCTTCTTTACTTGTCATTATGATAACTAAAATGTAAAAATTTCTTTTGCCCCACCGTTATTCGTCTCTCCGCGCCGTCCTGGCGCGGGAACTTTATTCCAGATTGTGGGCTAAAGCATTAAACCAAAAAAATAAAGAAGGTTTTAATATCCCGCAACCAAGATAAAAACGTCAGACAACATATAAACCATGCGCTTCGCGCAGTAGGAAAGAAGAATGCGCCCTGTCGGGCGCGGTAAAACATTATCCCCAAAGTCCCCAATAAAGCATTATCACCGCTTTTTGTTACCATTATTCTTTTCGGGCTTGCGTGAGGCAAGCCCACCGGCGCAATATGCGCCGGCATTTCCACCTACTTACATTTTTTTTGCTTCGACTCTAGGGAAAAGCGGTGACAGGAACGGATTTTTATTCGCTTACGGTCAATACTTGTTTATTATTTCGTTTATTTCCCTAAGAAATTCGCTTGTTGCCTGGTTGATTTGGTCATTTATCTGGTTTTTCATAGAGGCTGGCAGAAGGGGAAATATGTTCACAGTTTCAATACCGTTGCTATTAACATTCTGGCTTTTGAAAAAGTAGTACGGTTCTATTCTAAGTATATTTGCCATTTTTTCTATCATCTCCATAGAAGGGAATTTCCGCCCTGTCTCAATTTGTGCTATATAAGTTGGCGCGGTATTACAAAATTCTGCCAATTTCTGTTGTGAAAACCCCTCTTTTTTGCGGAATTCTTTCAAATTTCGTATAAATATTTGTTTTAAGGTCATCATCTTATGCTAATAGCTAAATATATTGCTTTCCATGAGCCATTTGGTACTTGTAAGCACTTTACATTGTTTACCTAATGGCTTATTATAGAAACAATGAATTTACCATTTTAAGCATAATCTTTAAGTTTTCATTATTTGAGTGGTAAATTGAAGGCACTGTTTTAGGAAAAACGCCTTTTAAGGATTTTTCATATATCAACATAAGGAGTTTTCTATGAAGAAAAAGAATGTCTTTGTATGCTGCATATTCGCTGCGGCAATGATTACCGCCCTGTCGCTGACAGCCTGCCCGACACCGGACGAAGACGGCAACACGCCCGCGCACACCCACCAGTGGGGCGAATGGCAAGTATCAACCCCTGCCACCTGTACAACAAAAGGCGTGGAAACCAGAGTATGCGCACTTGACGCAACCCACAAGGAAACGCGGGATATACCCATAGACCCCGCCGCGCACCAGTGGGGCAACTGGGCGGGAACAGTAACCTGCACGGAAGCGGGCGAAGGGACAAGAACCTGCGCCCTTAACACCGCGCACAAAGAGACCAGACAGTTAAACGCGCTCGGGCACGAGTGGGGCGCATGGACGCAAACCAAAGCCCCCACCGAAACCGAAGACGGCGAGGAAATCAGAACTTGCGCCCATGACCCAACGCAGAAAGAAACCCGCGCCGTAGCCGCGCTTAACCATACCCACGTCTGGGGCGAATGGGCGCAGACAACCGATCCCACCTGCGTCAGAGAAGGCGAAGAAACACGGATTTGTACGCTTAACGCAAACCATATTGATACCCGCCCTGTGGCAATAAACCCCAACGCGCACGAGTGGGGCGAATGGATACAAACCAAAGCCCCCACCGAAACCGAAGACGGCGAAGAAGTCAGAACTTGCGCCCATGACGGAACGCATAAAGAAACCCGCGCCGTAGCCGCGCTTAACCATACACACGTCTGGGGCGAATGGGCGCGGACAACCGATCCTACCTGTACTACGGAAGGCGAAGAAACAAGGGTTTGTACGCTTAACGCAAACCATATTGATACCCGCCCTGTGGCAATAAACCCCAATGCGCACGAGTGGGGCGCATGGACGCAGACAACCGCCCCCACTTGTACCACAGCGGGAGTGGATACAAGAACCTGTACACATGACGCGGCCCACAAGGAAACACGTGCAGGAGCCGCCGCGCTCGGCCACGATTACCAATGGACAGTAACCGCCGCCGCAACCTATACAGCCGAAGGCGTAGAAACGGAAATCTGCTCCCATGACCCAACGCATACCAGAGGCACACGCCCAATCCCGCAAACACCCTT
This sequence comes from Treponema sp. R80B11-R83G3, assembly GCF_054786115.1. Classification (NCBI taxonomy): domain Bacteria; kingdom Pseudomonadati; phylum Spirochaetota; class Spirochaetia; order Treponematales; family Treponemataceae; genus Treponema; species Treponema sp. R80B11-R83G3. Next base: position 3,630 of record NZ_BDHF01000094.1, read on the forward strand.
TACCAGTATTGCGGCATTAGGGACTTGGCTGTCCGACCAGCCCACTAATACCGCAACAACCGCATTTAAGATCAAGCTGAATGTGAACGATCTCGGTGGCGATTCCTACACAGACGGAAGCGTCGGAAAATTGCTGAGAGACAACAGCACCAAATACGTCAGCCTTGACCTTTCCGGCAATACCTTCACCAGCATCGGGAATGGCGCTTTTTCCTATTGCACCAGCCTTACCAGCATAACCATAACCGCTGGCGTTACCAGCATTGGGAATAGCGTTTTTAACCAATGTACCAGCCTTGCCAGCGTAACCATACCCGCCAGCGTTACCACCATTGGGGATTGGGCTTTTTCCGGTTGCACCAGCCTTACCGCAATAACGGTTGATGCCAGTAATACCGCATACAGCTCACAGGACGGCGTATTGTATAACAAGGATAAAACAACGTTAGTTGCATATCCGGCAGGAAAAGCAGGAATCTCATTTACCATACCTGACGGCGTTACCAGCATCGAGCGGTACGCTTTTGCCGATTGCCGCAGCCTTACCAGCATAATCATACCCGCCAGCGTTACCAGCATCGGGGTGTGGGCTTTTCCCAGTTGCACCTATCTTACCAGCGTAACATTCGCAACAGGCAGTAATATCGCTGACAATGATTTTGGAAGCTGGGCTTTTCCTGAAGGAAGTAGCAACGGCAACACCTTAAAGACCGCCTACGCAACAGGAAAAGCGGGAACGTACACGAGGGCGGCAAACGGCAGTACGTGGGAGAAACAATAACAAAGAGCAAAGAGCAGGTAGCAAAGAGCAAAGGAAGAGGCGAAGCGTAGTATCTTAACTTTGCTACGCCAACGAAGTTGGCACTTGCTCATTGCTATTTGCTATTTGAATATGATCGTTGTGAGCGGTCAAACATTTTTGTAAAGGAGAGAAATATGTCTACAAAAATCGCAGAGTACAAGTTTAATGACTACGATGATTGGGAAGCCGCAAAAAATCGTTTATACGAAGCATTGGGTAGCACTAATTATTCTAATTCTATCACCACTGAATCAAAGTGGATAACAATTTGGGATGAATGTAACGACCCAAAAGCCGCAGGTCAAATTTGCAAAGCCAACGGCGGGGAAATATATTCAGGTTAAAAACAACCACACGCAATAAAAAATTTTTTTTATTGACGAATGAAGTGAGATCGCGTCCGTGCTTGCACGGACAGGACTCGCCGAGTGCCAGGATACGCAGTAGTAACTGTTACCACTTTTCGGTAGTGTCGTTTGACTTGGCGGCGACACTACCAGTAGTGGTA
>NZ_BDHF01000095.1:0-5809 GCF_054786115.1 Treponema sp. R80B11-R83G3
TCCGCGCTGTCTGATTGCGCCGGAACTACTTGGAAAATAAAAGAAGCCCCGGAAGCGAGGACTTTACGTTTGTGCATAGAAACAAGGACGCGCCCTTCATGGCAGGTTCGCATATAAAGCAAATTGCCGGTTAACGAAAAAAACAAAATAACCTCTTGACAAGATGTATATTATAACCTACACTAAAAGCATGAAGGAAATAAAGCGGTCTGATGAATTTATAAAATGGATTGACAAACTGCGCGATAGCCGCGCCAGATTCCGCATTTATAAACGCATTGACCGTCTTGCCGAAGGAAACCCCGGAGACGTTGAACCTGCAGGGGAGGGCATTTCGGAAATGCGTATCGACTACGGTCCAGGCTACCGTGTCTATTATAAAGACACCGGCATGGAAATTATTATCCTGCTTTGCGGTGGTGATAAACGCACTCAGCAAGCGGATATTGCCAATGCCAAAAAAATAGCCCGGCGTTCCCCGCCGGAGAGACTTGGGAATAAAACAAAGAAAATTCAGAGAATAAGAGTTCGGCGACGCACCCTAGATAAAGCTTTCTACCCACCGTTATTTAGTCGCCGAAAGGCTCACAGCCAAACAAACGCACGGCGTAGCCGTGTAGATCAATAATGCCGTACGCTGAGAGCACCAATAAATGCCGCGTCCCCAATAAAAGCAAGGCCGCCTTTAGGTGGCCGCCAGTGCGAAGCGGACTCTTACGAAGTTTTTACAGCGTGCGCAGCCTGCCCGCCTGTACTGAATAAATCCCTTGGGCATACATCGGCATCATCATTCTTCAGAATCAATATTAATTATCTCTTCTTCTTCATCGTCCTCTTCTTCTTCATCTTCTTCCACTTCGTCAAGGTCGGAAAGCGCGCCGGTATCTTCAGTGTTAAAGTAATCTTCCTCGCCTTCAGCCGATTCTTCGTAATAGAGAATGCGCGAACAATAGGGGCAGAAAACATATTCCTCGCCTATTCTGACTTCATTCGCGAACTGGACGGGAAGAATCATGTGGCAGCCCATGCAGACATTTCCCTTTATCGCGACAATGCCGATTCCCATTTTATTTTTGATGATTCTTTCAAATTTAAACACGACTTCGGAATCAAGGTTTTCAGTCAGTTTGCTTTCTTTTTTCTTCAGATTTTCAATTTGTTTCTTTTTGTCATTTATTTCCGCTTCAATTTTTTTTCTGCGCTCTTCCAGTTCTTTTTCCTGCTGTTCAATTAAAGCCGTCTGCTGCTTAATTTGCTCGTCAAGTTCGCAAATAATACTTCCCCTTTGCTGTAATTCTTTGCGGTATTGCTGTTCTTTATCCGACGCGTCTTTTATTTCCTTGTCAAGAGCCTCGTACTCTCTTTGAGTGCTTACCATGTCCATATTTTTTTCGGATTTTTCCCTTGCCAATTCAACTTCCGCAAGCTTGTTTTTAAAGTCAGCTTCTTCCGCTTTAACCTTTTCAAAATTTTTATTTTTTTCGATAAATGTTTTCTTTAATCTGTCTAAAAGCTCTTCTTGAGTGTCTAATAATTTTGGAATTTCCTGGATATTCTTTTCCAGTCCGATTTTTTCATAGATAATTTCCTGTAATGACCTGAGTTTGTCAAGGTCGCTTTCAGTTACCATATTCCCTCCTTTTAATGGTCCAAATAGTCTTTTAATTTTCGGCTTCTCTTTGGATGCCTTAACCGGCGCAGGGCTTTTGCCTCTATCTGCCTTATTCTCTCTCTTGTTACGTTAAAATATAAACCTACTTCTTCCAAAGTAAGCGAATATCCGTCATCAAGACCAAAACGCATTTTTAAAACTTCCTGCTCGCGCGCCGGCAGCGTTGAAAGAACGCTTCCCATCTGTTCCTGAAGCACTTTAAACGCCGTCTGATTCGCGGGATTTTCCACGTCCTTGTCTTCGATAAAATCACCTAACAGCGAATCTTCTTCTTCGCCAATCGGCGTTTCCAGGCTGATAGGCTCGCGCGCGACATTTTTTACGGATTTTACCTTTATCGCTGGCCATCCCAGTTTTTCCGCTATTTCTTCGTCCGTTGGCTCCCTGCCAAGAGTCTGTAAAAGCTGTCTTGATTCGCGCACCACTTTATTAATTTGCTCTATCATGTGCACTGGCACGCGGATTGTCCTTGCCTGATCGGATATGGAACGGGTAATAGCCTGCCTGATCCACCATGTCGCGTAAGTGGAAAATTTAAAACCCTTTTGGTATTCAAATTTTTCAACCGCTTTGATAAGTCCGATATTTCCTTCCTGCACAAGATCAAAAAACGGCAGACCTCTGTTTGTGTATTTTTTCGCGATGGAAACAACCAGCCTTAAATTTGCCCTTATCAGCCTGTCTTTTGCGTTTTTCATCATAATCCGCCCGTGATATATTTCACTGGCCATTTGGTTGATATTCTCTATCGGTTCTTCAAATTCCGCTTCAAGAGTCCTTAATTTTTTATCCGTTACCTGTATTAGGCGTATTTTTTCCTTGATTTCATCTGATGACAGGCCGAGATCTTTTTCAAGCTTTTCACGTTCTTCTTTAATGGTAAGATACCTTCCCATAGTACGAAGTTCTTTTAAAGAATTTACTTTAAGGTGCTTTTCCAGCCGTTCCTGTTCTTTAATATAACGCTTTATTTTTTTTGACGCCGCTATAAATTTATCAGAAAACGATTGAATTTCTTCCTGATGTAAATGGGTATTTTTTACCGCCTTCATTATCTTTTTACGTAGACTTGAGCAATCTTTGTCTTCTTTGTAATCTATATCCTTTACGATTAACTGCCTTTTTAAGTCGATATAGTTTCTTAACTCAACCTGAATTGCGCGTAACGTATCTTTGTAGAATTGGTTTAACCTGCGGTATTCCGTCATGTGTTCGGTTATTTCTTTTTTGGAAAGGTTAAGCTCCCTTAAATCCCTTTTTGAAAACGCTTTTTGCGCAATATTGTAAAATTCAGGTATTATCATGCCCGATCTTTTAATTACGTTTTTTACAATATTTTCGCCTTCTTCCATTTTTTTGGAAAGCTCAATTTCCTGTTCCGCCGTTAACAGATGCTCTCTTCCTATTTCTCTAAGATAAAGCCGTATAGGGTCGTCAACAAGGGTAGATTCTTTATTGTTTCCGCCCGCCGTCTTTTTCTTGCCCGTTTCTTGATTTTTTTGGTTTTCGCCATCGTCTTCGTCCGACGCGCTGTCTTCTTCCACCAATTGAACATTATTCGCTTCAAGAAGGGCGAGAACCTGCTCTATTTTGTCGGAGTTGGTTATATGTTCCGGCAGAAAATCGGAAAGTTCTTCATAAGAAAGCGTCCTTTTTACTTTTGCGTATTCCAATAATTTAATAATTGACGGATCTGAGATTGCTTGTTCCGTCAAAAGCCATGTATCTTTCTTGTTTGTTTCAGCAATTTCCGGTTTTCTTAAAAAATGCGCCATACGCGCCGGTTTTTTATAAAAATGTTTTTCTATCGGCGACACTCTTTTAAAAATTGAATTTAATTTATTTATCATTAGTTTCTTCCCTCAAGTTTTCTAATTTGCGAATCAATGTCTTTTTTCTGCGCAAGCAAAATGTCAATATCTGCGACATTATCTGAATTTCTTTCGCCTTCGCGCATTTGCGCGTTTATTTCCGTAAGCCTTTTCTCCAGTAATTTTTTCCTGATTTGTTTTATGCCATCCTCCATAAATTTGCGCGAATCACATTTGAATTCGCCTGAAGTTCCCCTGTCCGCGACAAAATCACGTAACGCTTCGTCGTTAATTCTTGCCAGCAAAAAATCAATGCCGCTTTCATCATGTTTATAACACTCCTCTAACGAGATGAAAAGCTCTTTTGCCGCAGGATCATTTACATCTTTAATCTCCAGCGCCGCGCGAAATTCAGGATACAAATCCTGATTTAACGCAACATTTGTTAAAAGCCTAAGTTCGTCATTTACCAGTATCTGAAGTTTTTGTTTTACTTCAGCCGTCTTTTCAGAAAAGTCTCTGTGACCCGTCAATTTCCAATTTGAATATTCCTTCAGTACCGCGCTCCGCTCAATTTTAAAAATATCGGCAATTCGCGTGATGCTGTCGTCGCGGTCAATTTCTGAATCTAAAGCCTCCAAATACGGAAACATAAATTCCACCGCGCGATTAATATCACCGCCAGCCGCAGTATATTGAAGCCTGCCGCGGAAAATTAGGTATTCAAAGTCATTTATAATGAATTTAACAATTTTTTTCAATATCTGCCAGCCAAATTTTTGCAAAATATCAGCGGGATCTTTGATTTTTTCAGTTTCTTTTACGTCAATTTCGCTTTCCAGCCCTTCCTGAAAATTGACAAGGGAACAGGAAAGCCCGTTTTTACGGCAGGTTATAATCGCCTTGTAAGCCGCTTTTTGCCCCGCTTCATCGCTGTCAAAAATGAGGACTGCGTTATCCACCCAGCGTCTAAGCCATGCCGCCTGTTCGTCCGTAAAAGCCGTACCGAGCGGGGCGACTGAATTGACGATTCCCGCCTGATGAAGGGCTATTACGTCCATATACCCTTCAGCAAGATATACGGTCTTTGTTTTCCTCATTTCAGGCTTCGCGTGATCAATGGCAAAAAGGGTCTGCCCTTTCTTGTAAATCTCAGTTTCCGGGGAATTTATGTACTTTGGCGGCTCATTACCGTCTCTTTGCACTGTTCCCGGCAATGCCCTACCGCCAAAAGCGACTATTTTTCCCTGTCTGTCGCTAATCGGGAACATAAGCCTCCCGGAAAAGAGGGGAATTGTCCTATATTTTGCGGAAAACAGTCCTGATTTAGCAAGAAATTCATCCGAATAGCCTTTTTGCTTTAAAAATTTATGCAAAAAATCACGATCCGCTGGCGCATACCCAAGTTTAAACTGTTCGATTATCTCTTTACTTATACTTCTGTCTAAAATATACTTCAACGCGGCTTTTCCTTCCTCTTTTTCATGCAGAAAATGCGTAAAGGTGACTGTCACTCTTTTGTATAACTCATAAAGCTCTTCCTTAATTGAACTATCTTCGCCGTTTTCTGCGTTTCCGCCTTTTTCATAGACAAGCTCTATACTCATCTTTTGCGCAAGGTTTTTTATCGCTTCGGGATAGGTGAGCTTGTCCATTTCCATGACAAAACTGATAACGCTGCCTCCTTTGCCGCAACCGAAACAGTGGTACATTTTTAAATCGGGGTCAACTTTGAAAGAGGGGGTTTTCTCCTGTCCGCCCCCGTGAAAGGGGCATCTTCCCCACCAGCGTCCGCTTTTTTTTTCTAAGCGGACATAATCGCCAACTATGGCGACAGCGTCCAATCTGTTATTAACCTCATCAATGGACGCTTTAGATATTAGGGCCATGACGGTTTTGTTATAAGCTGTCCGGCTTTTATGTGCTCGTCATAAGTCCGGGAAAAATAATGTCTTCCGCTTGATACGTCTTCAAGCCGGAAATACAGATAATTTGTGTTTTCCGGATAAAGCGCCGCCCTTAATGCGGTAATTCCCGGAGCGGAAATAGGTCCCGGGGGCAGACCCGGCTTTATGTACGTGTTATACGGGTTATTTACTTCCAGATCAGCAAACAGCAATACGGACGGATGAGGGCGTTTCTGTATCTCGGTTATGATGTATTCGATAGTGGCGCATGATTGTAACGCCATATTTATTTTTAGCCTGTTATAAAAAACTCCCGCCATAATAGGCGCTTCATTCTCCACTCTGTATTCACGCTCTACAATGGAAGCGATTATTATTTTTTCATTTAACTCTTTAGGGTCCATCGAAAGAATAGAAGG
>NZ_BDHF01000096.1:0-5414 GCF_054786115.1 Treponema sp. R80B11-R83G3
CACTACGCGGTAAGTATTGTCGGGAAGTTTTAAATGTGAAATTATTCTTACTACAGTTCCTAGCGCGTAAGGTTCGTCGGATGACAGGCGCAGATCGTTCTTTTTTAAACACGCGGCAAAAAGGCGGTTATCCCTTTTAATTGCTTCATCCAAAGCGGCAATGCCCGGTTTAAACGTGATAAAAATGGGAACCACAGTTTGCGGGAAAAGCACAAGGTCTCTTAACGGCAAAAGCGGAAGGTCTTCCGCAGAAAGTTCTTCAGTTCCCGAATAATCATAAAATAAAGAGCTTTTGTCCTTACGCCGGGAAAAGAATCCCAGCGCGGAAGACACCCTTTTTTTTTCTTCGGCGTTTTTTCCCACAGCGTTACGCGCTCTTTTGCTTTTGTTCCAGATATATTATCTGCGGCGGTTCTGATTTTTCCACCGTATCTTGAGAAATTATTATTTTTTTATCGCCCGGTATCGAAGGAATGTCAAACATTATGTCCGTCATAAGTTTTTCAACAATCGCCCTTAAACCGCGCGCTCCTGTTTTTTGCTTAATAGCCTTGTCCGCTATCGCGTCAATGGCTTTTTCCGTAAACTCAAGTTTTACGTTGTCATAAGACAGGGACGCCTGGTACTGGCGCACGATGGCGTTACGCGGTTCCGTGATGATCCGTTTTAAATCTTCGAGTTTTAATTCTTCAAGGCCGACGATAATGGGAAGCCTTCCGATAAATTCGGGAATCATGCCGAAACGGATTAAATCGTCAGGGTGCAACGCGTCGTAAAGCTCTTTTAATGATTTTTCCCTGCCGCCGCCTTCGGAGCCGAAGCCCAGCGGATGATTCACTACGCGCCGCGCTATTAATTTGTCGAGCCCTACAAACGCCCCGCCGCAGATGAAAAGAATATTTGTGGTGTCAATGCGTATCATTTCCTGATTGGGATGTTTTCTGCCGCCCTGTGGCGGAACGGAAGCGACAGTCCCTTCGATTATTTTTAAAAGCGCCTGCTGGACGCCTTCGCCTGAAACGTCTCGCGTAATAGAAACATTTTCGCCCTTACGCGCTATTTTGTCGATTTCATCAATGTAGACAATGCCCCTTTCTGCGGCGGAGATATTGCCGCCCGCGCTCTGAATCAATTTAAGCAAAATGTTTTCAACATCTTCGCCGACATAACCGGCTTCCGTAAGGGTTGTCGCGTCCACGATGGCAAACGGAACTTTTAATTTCTTCGCTAGGATTTTTGCGAGTAACGTTTTGCCGGTTCCCGTAGGGCCGATTAAAAGAACGTTGGATTTTTCAATTTCAACTTCATCGCTTTCTTTGGACGGGGGATTCGCGATTCTTTTATAGTGGTTGTAAACGGCGACTGAAAGCGCTTTCTTGGCGTTGTCCTGCCCGATGATAAACAGGTCAAGGTATTTTTTAATTTCCTGCGGAGTCGGAATATCACCCGTAAAATGCGAAGTAAGCTCGTGTTCTTCTTCGCTTAAAATTTTGCGGCAAACTTCTATACATTCATCGCAGATAAAAACGTCATTGGGGCCGGCGATTAAACGCCGCGCCATGTCGGCGCTCTTTCCGCAAAAAGAGCAGACTCTTTCAAATACTTCAGGTCCGTTACGAAGTTTTGCCATTTTTCTCCCTCGTTAAAATGGAGTCGGCTATGCCGTACTCAACCGCGTCCTGCGCGGACATAAAAAAATCTCTTTCCAAATCGGACGCTATTTGTTCTGTTGTTTTGCCTGTGTGTTTGGCGAAATATTCTATTATCAGTTTTTTTAAGCGTACTATCTCTTTTGATTGAATGCCGATGTCCCGCGCCTGCCCCTGAGCGCCGCCCCACGGCTGGTGGATAAGCACCCTTGAAGACGTAAGCACTTTTCGCTTCCCAACGGATCCTGCCGTCAAAATAAGGGCGGCCATGCTGGCTGCTTGTCCAAGGCAAATTGTTTGAACTTCCGATTTTAAAAGCTGGATAGTGTCGTAAATCGCGAGGGCCGCAGTGACGGAACCGCCGGGAGAATTTATATAGAGGTTGATGTCCTTATCGGTATCCTGTCCGTCCAAAAACAGAAGTTGGGCTACGACGAGATCGGCGGAAATATCGTTTATCTCCCCGTCCATAAACACAATGCGGTCTTTTAACAAGCGGGAAAAAATATCATAGGAACGTTCCCCCATTCCTGTTTGCTCAACTACGATAGGGACCAGACTGCTCAATTTTGTACTCATATTCTAAATTTAACCATTATCTGTCATAAAATCCAGATAATTCTCCTTTTTTCCTTGTTTTAAATTGTTTTCCGCAAACATCAAATCTGTAACTTTTTTCTCTCTTATATCCTCTTTTAAATAAAAAATCGCTTCTTCGTTGTAATGCTTCTTTATCTCGTCAATTTCCATGCCGTTTGCAGCGGCAATTGATTCAAATTCTTTTTCCACATCCTCGTCAGAAACTTCGATTTTCTGTTCTTCCATTAAAGTTTCGATTATAAGTCTGGAATGGAGCGCTTTTTCAGCCATTTCACGCCATTCTTTGTCTTTTTCAGCGTTGCTCATCATTTGCGCTAATGTTTCCGAATTTGTGTTGTAGTACCGCGCAAGCCGCCTCCAGCGCCCTTCAATTTCAGCCTTAACCATGGATTCGGGCAAGATGACGGGCGTATTTTCCATTATTTTCATTAAAAGCGCGTTTAGTTTTTTCTCGCGCAGGTGTATTTCAAGGTTTTTGTTCAATTTCTCTTTAATGCTGTTTTTTAAGTCATCCAGAGTCTTGAACTTTTCATCGACATCCTGCGCCAAATCATCGTCTAAATCGGGTAGTTTTTTCTCTTTGAGCGCCGTAAGCGTTACTTGAATTTTCTTTGAAGTGCCGGCAAGTTCCGGTTCAAAATGATCTTTATCAAATTTTTTGACAAATTCCTTTGTCGCGCCTTTTTTCATCCCTATGACATCATCGTCAAATTTGTAAACATTGGTTCCCGAGCCGATTGTAAAGACAAAATCCTTGCGCTGCATATCGGGCATCGCTTCGCCGTTTTCTTCAAAGAATTGGTAGTCGATGGTTACAACATCGCCTTTTTTCGCGGAAGCGTTGTCGTCCTTATCCATGACAATGGCGTTTCGCTCGCGGATTTCGTCCAGTTCCTTATCAATGTCTTTTTTCTCGACTTCCGCGTAAGGATACTCAACCTTTAGCTCCTTCCACTGGCCGATTTTCACTTCCGGCAGGACATCGTAAATTACGGAAAATTGAAGGTCATTATCAAAGTCAAAAACAGGCTTTCCCTGAAGTTCCGGAGTGGAGTAGGGAAGCGGCTTGTCGCTTCGCGGCAGGTTTTCATCTTTAAAAACCTCCTGCAATGCCGATTCCATTATCCGCCCCAACGCGTCGTCTTTAAGCGCGTCGCCGAATTTCCGTTCCAACACTTCCCGTGGGACTTTCCCCTTGCGGAAGCCTGGCAACTGCATGTTTTTGGTATATTCCCCTATCATCTCATTATATTGAGAGCGCACATCCTCTTTGGGGACGGTGATATTTAAAGATACATTTGATTTTTCAAGCCTTTTAATTTCTTTTGTAATAGCCACTATTTTCCTCTATATATTAATAATTTCATACTGCGAGAGAAGGGACTTGAACCCTTATGCCTTCGGCACCAGATCCTAAGTCTGGCGTGTCTGCCAATTCCACCACTCTCGCTTTTACGCTATTTTATAACATTAATCAAGAATGGTACATACCTCACTATGGGATATAATTAGCCTTTTTGGGGATTTGACAACAGCCTGGACGGATCGCCCGGCAGGTTATAAATTAAAAACCCGTGCATTACTTATGCTGATAATACACCGGCTTAATGAAATTCTCATGGACAACACTGACAATATGATGACTGATTTCCGCGTAAATAAAATAATTCGTTTTATTGCCATGCATTATTTCGACAAAATCACGGTGAAAGAACTTGCAAAGATGGTTCATATGCACAGAGTCAACCTGGGGCGTCTGTTTAAGCATCAAATGGGTATGTCAATTAACAAGTACATAACTAAGATACGGGTACGGAACGCCGAAATGATGCTGCAAAGCGGTGACAATGTGCAGGATGTTGCCGAGCACTGCGGTTTCAGCGACGTTTCCTATTTTTCCAAGTTGTTTAAAAAGATACGGGGCTTTCCCCCGTCAAAGTGCACACCTGAAAAACAGAGCGAATAAATGCTTCAAATAATAACTGCACGTTAACTGCACGGTCCACACCTTTCACAAAATTATTAAATCAAACTGTTTTTATAATTCCTTATCCTGTAAGGAATTAATTATGAACCGTGGAAGTATCGAACTTCCGACCCGGAGATTATGAATCTTACCGTTAATAATATAAAGGGCGCTGCCCTTTACAATATATGTAATATCGTATTCGTCTATAAAATTCTTAAGAAGCCGCCAATGTGAGTCGCATTTTTTGTAAGTGCTGTCAATTATTTTGGGTATAAAGTCATCGTTAACTATTTCGTTCATAAAATAATCTCTATGATCGCCAGTTTAATCTATAAACAGTAGATTAGTCAAGCATCACGGCATTTAAAAGAAAATACCTAAATCAGGGATTTATTCATTTTATGCTAGAAAAACACATGAATGTCTAATTTTTACAAATAAGTGAAAAAGCCCCTCTTTTTTTTATGCTTCATATTTACCCGAAAGCTAATAAATTACATTTACCTATCACATTGGCTAAGTTATTTTCTTTGTTAAAGATCTGTTAATGGTTTTTTAGGTCGTAATTTGAGACAAAAGTTTTTAATTAAGTTTTAACTGCCGGATATTATCCGGCGAATGATATGAACTGGAACCAAAATATGATGACCCTGAATGACGATTATGTGCCGCAAATTCTTTATAGTACCTATTTAACATGCCAGCCTGAATGGAATAAAATTCCGCATTTTTTGAAGAATAATGAAATAGTCTACATTGTTAAAGGCGAAGTACGTTATACGCTAAATGGGAAGGATTACGATCTAAAACAGGGAGACCTGTTCTGCTTGAAAGAAGGCGTAAAAATAGAAGCCGCCGCCAATTTAAGCAGTCAAATGCAGTGCTATACCGCGGGTCATACTTCGCTTTACAAGGAAACTAAAAGTTCCCCATATCCTTTTCCGATGGTTAACCATATAGGCATAAGAAAGGAATTAGTCGATTTGTTCTCTGAAATGACGGAAAGTTGGGCTAATCAGCGGGCAGGTTACATTATGCGCACGCGCGCGCTTTTAATGCTGATTATGAACTATCTGTCTGAAATTATCATATATAGAACCGATAAAATGACCGGCGATTACAGGGTAAATAAAGCGATCAGTTTTATAGCCTCGCATTACAGCGATAAAATCACGGTGAAAGAACTTGCCGAGAAG
>NZ_BDHF01000097.1:0-4901 GCF_054786115.1 Treponema sp. R80B11-R83G3
GGTACTCTCTATTGAACGCGGCGTATTAACAGGAAAATGTAACATTACGGAAAGTCATCATTTAAAAGAAAATAATTTACCGCCAATAATTTTATTTCAAGCGATACCAAAGGGCGACAAGATGGACTTGATCGTCCGTCAGGCTGCTGAAGGCGGAATAACAGAAATTGTTCCGTTTGTATCGGAGTTTTCGACAGCGAAAATCAAAGCCGAAAAAGGGCAAAAATTTTTACGCTGGGAACGAATTATTAAAGAAGCAAGACAACAAAGCGGCTCCGTGACCGCAACTATCCTTCATCAGCCGTTAACAAAAAATGAACTATTTGACTATTGGAAAAAACTCCATGAAAAAGACACGTCAAATTCGCCGCAAACAAATTCTCTTGGATTATTATTTCATCATCAAAAGGGGCTTGAAAATAAGAGCCTTCACGGGTATCTTAATAGTAATCCCCAAGTTGTAGCGTTTGCTATCGGGCCGGAAGGGGGATTTTCTGATAAAGAGGTTTCCCTCTTTATGGAAAACGGTTTTAAGCCATTAACCATTGGCGATACCGTTTTACGGACAGAAACTGCCGCTCTTTATTGCGCGGCGGCAATACGCATTTTATTACTGGAGAAAGATTCGTGGAAATTGAAGTAACCGAAATCAGGCAGCGAACAAGCCTTCTTAAAGTCCCGGTTGATATTGTCGCGCCGGAGAATCTCAGCTCTATAGTGTATGATCTCTTAAAAGAAAAAAAAGAACATAATATTGTGCTTCTTTCTTTATGGGATTTATTACGCGCAAGAAGAAGCGGCGAGTACCGTTCATACATTACAAGGGCCGCTTTGGTTATTCCTATTTCCAAAAGCATCATCAGTGGAATAAAATTCCTTACGGGAAAAAAAGCGTACCGTTATATGCCATTCGATTTTATTATTAGCATACTTACCGCTCTGGAAAATCGGGAATTATCCTGCTACCTATTGGGCGGCAAAACAAAAGTTCTTATTAAAACAGAACAGAATATCAGACAGACGTTTCCGCGCCTTCGCGTTGTCGGGCGTTTCCCCGGTTACTTTAAACGGTACGAAGAAGCGACAATCATCAAAGCTATAAAAAAATCATCGCCGTCTCTTTTGTTAGCGGGTAAAGGCATACGCGGCGAAGAACGATGGATTGCCAGAAACAATCTCTCTCTTGGTGACGGCATGAGGCTATGGTGCAGTGACATTTTTGACGTATTCGCCGAAAGAAAAAAATATCCCTCACGCGGCATTTTTAACGCGGGACTTGAATGGATAGGCTATTGTTTTAACAGTCCATTTAAATTTTTTAGAATTTTTCCGTATATCGGATATAAGTTTTTATTACTATATTACCGTCTTTTTGTTAAATAGCGATTAGACTGATGCGCTATTGATACATAACGATATAAGGCCGCGGATTAAGTTTGTACACATCTTTTGGCGACATCAAAGGATAGTCATAACCCGCGCCCGGTATCCCAAAATTGTAAAACAATTTGAAAGCCTTAATCGGCATATTGGAAGCAATCGCATTATAATTATAAGAATCGCGTTTCACGTCAGGCGGGCCAAAACCATCGGCGCAATGAACAAGTCTGACTCTGTTAAAATTGCTTTTAACCTGCGCGCGATTATTAATCATTGTGTGCTCAAATTGATGAATGACAAGCATACGCTCACCGGGAATATTATTATCTATTAAATAGTTTTCCATTACTTGCTGCGCAGTATTGATTTCTTCCGCACTAATACTGCCAATATCTCTCATCGGTCTTTTTGTCCGCCATTCAGGATCAAGAGCAAGATGTACATTTGGATAGCGTAAATACGGCAGCATTTTTTTTAGCGAATCTATCGGATCATAACGGCCAATTTGATGATCAATAAAAACTAATATATCGTTTTTCAACCCATAATCGATATATTTCATAAGTTCATTATCCCCTATTATCCCTATTTCGCCCTTAGGCCAAACAGTGCCATAAATCAGATAAAACGCCTTACGCACTTTCCGTCCGCCATTAACTTTTTCATACTCGGGAACAAGAGCGGTCATCAGCCTGTCCAACTCTTCTATTGAATAACGACCTAAAATACCCATATTGCGCGAACTAGGATGGCCATAATACGCAAGAATATCGTTATTAAGCAAAAAAGAAATCTGATAATCCGCTATTCGATTAAAATTTTCTATCTCCTCTTTTGAATAAACCCAATAAGGCCGTGAATTATCAATTTTTTTCCATTGATTGACCGTCTCCATAAAAAGCATGTGCGGAAAAAGCGGCGCAGTCATATAAGTAATATCAGTATTTGAAGATGAATCATCGCCTGAAGCCGCATAAAGACTAAAAACAGAGCATAAAACAAATGTAATAACTACGAAAAAACAAAATGCTTTTTTAACCAATAACATGGTTATTAATTATCGGCAGAAAGATCGTTTTTCTTCTATAAATAGAAGCTTGGAGTTTTGCCAAACACAAAACAATATACAAAAGTATAAAATTTTACCAATGAAAAAAATACAATAAAAACTGTAGTTTTCCTTTTGGCAAAACTCCTAAGTAATCCGGCGTAGCCGGATTACAGCCATAGATGTATTTTGTGCAATTTTGAACAGAGGAACCCTGTCCCGATTGACAGCAATAAAATACCCGGAACAAACCCTATCCAGTTATCAACATTTATAAGAAAGCCCCTGCCGGCAAGGACAAGCATAACCCCAATCGCGACATTAAAATATTCTTTTGAATCGCGTATATTGGCCGCAATAAAAAAACTTATCATAGTTGTAATAAAAGCCGCTAATTCAACCAAAACAAACATGGAAGTATAATTATTTACTATATTTAAGCTGGTATCCCAATTTGAACCGTCAATAGGGACTCTTAATGTAATAACCAGAGCAGCGATAATCATTACAAAAATGACATTACGGGTCTTCTGCATCTCAAGCCCGGCGGCATATAAACCGGCGGCAAACAGCGAAAAAACACTGAAAAACCTTGCAAAAAGCAAAACCTTGATTGCTATATTTATATAAAATAGAGAAAAAATATAAATACAATATAAAGGAAGAATAAGACGGATAGCCTCAAAAGCCAAAGAAATTGTAAAAATGGCAATATACAGTATTTCCGGCGCAGAAGTTCTTTCAAAGAAGAAATGAATAAAAATAATACCGATAAGAGAATACAAAACCGATGCCGCCAGAGAGACATAAACGGCATAATAATCGTTTTTCATAAAAAAACCTGTTAAGACCTGAAAAACATTGACAGGACGGCGTGTATATTCTTCCATTATATTAGAATAAACGGGAATTATCAAAAAAGAAGCCACAGTAACAAATAAAGTACATATTAAGCAGAAAACAATCCCGACTTTAAAGAAAGTATTTCTTTCAGAAAGCGTCATATCGCAGTTTATACTAATTAAAATTTTATCTCAAGACGGAAAATTTAATACCGATAATGAGAATTAAGGGGAACTCTATGTTATTGAAAAAGACGGTATTCATCCTTTTTATCCTTCTCTTAACATCTGTTTCCGCTCTATGGGCGGGAGATTCCGCCGTTTTTGTCGATTTGGGTTTCTCTCCTGACGGCAGAATGTATATGTTCGGACAATACGGAGTACTGTCGCCGTCTCTGCGCCCCTGGGCGGATTTGTATGTCGTAGACGTAACCAGTAACACTTTTGCCCAAAACGGCAGGGTATCACTTATTGATAATACTCCGATAAAAGCGGGACAAGACGGTTCCGGCATTTTACGCAGACTAGTCTCCAATAATTCAAATCTTACAAACCGATACAGTATAAATTTCCAAAATCAGGGACTCCCTCTTTACATCTCCAGAGACGAAAACCCACCGCCACGCGGAGAAAAAATTGATTTTCGTGACTTTCTTTCCGGAAAGTCATATAAAGCGCAAATAATACCCACAATTACAGGCAGCGGACAAAACGCAAAATCACAATTTTTTATAAACCTTGAAGTTTCTTCTCCAGACAGCCAGTTTAGGACATATAAAGTCGGCTCCCCAAATTTTGTCCGTCAGGGCATTGTGCAGTACAACTTTAAAAGAGTCCTAATTGACTCAAGCGGCAGTTCCGTAATTTTTGTAATAGAGATGATGTGCGCTTCCAACAACGGCTACGATATCCGTTACATGGTAGAGGCTTTAAGGCTTTAAACAGCCCTAAAAACCTGTGTAACAAAAGAGCCGTCCTCAAATAAAAACCGTACATAAAGCAGATTCCCCGGTTTATTCCGTTCCCAAAGACCGTCTTTTTGTTGTTCAATTGCCAAATCAAGCCATTCATCACTGTTTAAAACCGCGTCAGAACGGCACTGCGTGAAAAGGTAATTCCCCTGTGGGAGCGAAACAAGGTTATTTCTCTCTTTTTCATCTGTATCCTCGTTTTCCCTCTCCGGCAATTTTTGCCCGATGAACAATAATTTATCCAGTAAATAATCCCGCTCCGGCTCAATACTACAGCCTTGAACAGGATTTACCTCATAACAGAGGAGAATCTCCTCATTTTCAAGTTTTTCATATTTTAAGAGTGACGGATCTTGACATTCAGATTTGATATATGGCAATGAGGTACAAAGATTTAAGAGCGTTAAAGGCGTATTTTCCATATAATTTATAACACCATATCATTCAAATAATACGCTAATTTTACTAATAACTTCACAGTATACTTATACCGTTGCTCTTTTTTTATATCGTTGAACATATTTATCCAAAACTTCGTTTATCATTGTTTGATATTTTACTTTGTTTTCCTGAGCATGCTTTTTAAAAAAATCTACACTGCCACTGTTTAAGGTTATCGTTATTTTAACTTTAGGCTCTTTTCTAATTAATTCCCATCCA
>NZ_BDHF01000098.1:0-5061 GCF_054786115.1 Treponema sp. R80B11-R83G3
TCCGCGCCATGCGTATCTCAGGCGGATCAATTTGAACAAATTGATTTAAAAGACAAAGAAGGGATAGAAGCGTTTGCCCGTTCAATTCAGGGGACGACAACACGCCTTGGAATAATGACTGCGGGGAGTGGGGAATTGGCAGTTTGGGAAAAATCCTTGAACGGCGGGGATGTTTAGCGTTTCTTGCACATAACGCACCGCATCCCCTGCGGGATCAATTCCAACCGGCGAAAAATTTTCTTCTTTCGCGGCAACAAGAAACGCTCCGTAAGCGCAGCCAATATCAAGAAGGAGAGGCTCCTCTCCACCTTCCTCTTCTCTTTGTGTTCGCGAACCGAAGGTTTGATGTTCCTTTGTGCTCTTTGTGTGAAGTATTTGGGAAATATGCCTAAGGCGGCGTTTTGCCATTGCGACAAGATTGGGAAAGTCCTCCAAATAGGTTTTACCGTACTGCTTTTTGTACGATTCAAAAAAATACTCCCTCTCGTACTCAATGGGGGGCGGATACGCTCTGTCCATGTATATTACGCCGCACTTTGAACAACGGCGGTAAGTGCGTTCAGGGAAACGCGCTAAACTGCGTGACGGCGTATCCGCGCCGCATACGGGACAGGAGCGATTCACTTGCGGGGAGAATGAGTTGATTAAATTGGCAAGGGTTTGTTCTTTTGGTTTTGAGATTCGTGGCAAATTTATATTCGTGGTAAAGTTTTTAATTTGATTAATACTTGAAAAACCTGCGGCTTTGGCGATTTTTTTGTGGTAAGGAGTGGGGTGGTCAAGCAAAACTGCCGTTCCCGCGTATGACGCTTCGTAGGCTGTAATGCCGTAGTGGGTTATTATAAGATCATATTCGCAAAGGTGATCCGCTAGATTTGGTATGGAGTCAAGAACTTTTACATAATCCGGTATTGGAGACTTTGAATTGTTTAACCCGCCTCTTAATAATGTAATCTCCGCTTCTTTTAAATTGCATTTTGCAAGTTTTTTTATTGTCGAAAAACCAAGTCCTGCTGCGTCTTCCTGTCCAAAACTGATTAAAATTTTTAATTTTGTGTTTTTTGCGTCATTATCGCTCTTTGTCCTTTTTGGCAAGTCCAACAGACGCCATGAAGTGATGTTAGCGGATGGTTTTTCAAAGTTTTCGGGAATTAGTATGTCTATTAGGAAATCAAAGTAATCTCTGCAATGGCCGCCTTCGTCAATGCCGATTACAGGGGCGAGTTTTTTCCAGCGTAAAAGTTCGTCACGCGGAGTTTGAAAACGGTCTAAAATGACGAGTCCAAAAGGGCGGTTTATTTGTTCATTGCCAATAATCCAGGACGCGTTAAAATTTTTTAATTGCAGAAGATTGGCAATTTTTTCAGTTTTTTTTTGTAAGTAAAAAAAAGCTTCGCGTCCTGCGAAGCGCAGATCATTTACCAGCGATATGCATCTGTTTATGTGCCCGCCGCCGCGGCCTTCTTCACAACAGGGAACGATCAATATCGGAGCCTGGTTCATTTGCTGAATAACTCCGCGTATTTTTTAATAATTGTCTCACCGTGGTATCTGTTTGGCTCATTATTTAGCGCGTGATACAATTCCGCAGCGCGGTTATAGTCTTCCTGAGTATCAACGGTAATGCGGATGTTGGGAAAATGCCAGCGTTCAGGAGAACAAGGCTGGTAAACGGAAAATAATTCAGGGTGATTGTATAAATAGGGGCAGACATGTTCGCGCTCGGAGGAAAGAATAGCTTCATCTGCGGCGCGAAGGAGGGCCGAAGCGGAAACGGATTCAACTCCCGCGCCGTAGGGAAGGTTTGTGAAACCTGCGTAATCCGTGTTAAGGGATGAAGCTTCAGTGTTAATGGAAGCGGCAGCGTCTGTGAATACAAACGGGTTGTCGCCTGTCGCCCTGATTACCCTGTTTATTGAATATTCGCGGATTGCAATACAGTAACGTTCAAGAACATCCTCTTTGGGGCCTGATAATATTTGAAACCCCGCTTCCTGCGCCAAAGGCGTAAATGAGAAAAGTGAATCCTCAGGGCAGGCGAGTATTCTTAAATCGGATGGAATATTGTTTAACGCTTCCATTACGCGAAATATTAGCGGTTTTCCGTCCAGCAAGAGCAGGGATTTTCCCGGCAGTCTTGAAGAATCAATTCTTGCCTGTAATACTATTGCCGTCAATTCTGCCCCGCTTTTTCTGAAGGTGAATCCCAGTGTTTTGTCACTTCCCTGGCGTCACATGTCCACCTGAATTTGTTTTTTATTACCCACTTCCTGCATTCCTTGAATTCTTCCCATGATGAAAAGAAATCATCTTTGGACTTTAACAGATAGGCGGGAAAACGGTAAAAAGGAAGATGGGCGTAATCTTTTCTGAAAACGGGAGCCAGATTTTTCATATAAAAACGCCTGTAGCTCTCTTCTACGGTAATGTTTTCCTCTGGTAATTCCCCATTATAGGAAAGTTTTAAGTGAAGGCTTAAGGCGATTTCCTCCCCCCAAAGACGCGCTCTAAAACCGAAATCCATTAACTGCCAAAATGAATTGTTTAGCGTTATGTCAAAACCGCCGCTATTAATAAACCGCTTTCTGTCATAAATGCCGATTCCGTCAAATGGGTACAGGCTTAAATCGCCTTCTGTCTGCGGTTCCAGAAAAACGGGCTTCATTTTACTTCTGCGCGTCATTGGGGCTATAAGAACCGGTAATACCTCGTAATTTGAATTCATTATCACGGGGACTGTGCAGAGTCTTTTAAAACCAATTTCTGTTGCAGCGTTATTTTTATCTTCAGAAATTACGCTCAGCCTTTCCGCCATCCGTTTTGCCGTTCCTCCCGCGATTATTTTCATGTCGTTGCGAAGTACATAAAAAAGCGGGCTTTCAATTTCGGAAGCGGCAAGGTTGATCTGTTCGCCAAGATTTAATTCTTTTTCAGGCAGAATAAAGCGTACAAAAGGGAAACGTCCGGAGAGTTCTTCAATGTCGTAATGGGGAGCGCAGGATTCTACGGAAATCACATTATCAAAACCGGTATTTTCAAGATCGGAAAAAAATGCCCTTGGCTGATACTGGCCGGGACGGTTTAAAACAACGGCTGAAATGCCCGTTGACGCGGAGCGTCCCTTGCTTCCCACGGCGGTATATGAGGTTATTTTTTCATTAAAAATTGTAGGTATAGTATTCATCGCACCCCGCGCAAATCCCCGCGTAATTTTTTACGCATTGTTCCCTGTAATACTTATCCCCTTTTTGCCAGATGTCTTCAAGAGGATCCGCGAATACATTTCCAAGTATGTCATTTTTTTCGTCTTTAAATACCGAAAGATTTTCCCTGCACAGGGGAACGTCTCCGTTTATTAAAACGGGCATATCCCTCATAATGTGCCAGCATGGTTGTCGGATAACCGGCGAAATATCGGAGGCCTGTTTTTTTTCAAGGAAACCGCAGAAATCATCGTACTTTTGAATAATGATGTTTTTCTCATTTTTGGGAGAGGCAGTTTTCCAGTAACGGTAAAATTTTTCCGTATCGTCTTCCGCTCCTTTTACGCGCACAGCCTGCACATAACAGTCGTTTGGAAACAGCGAAAAAAGTTTTTTAACTAAAGTTTCCGCTTCGGCAAAACCCGCTCCCCGCAGTTGTGCGTAGCGCTGAGGATCGGAAGTATCAAGTGATACAATCCACGATAAAGGCGGCAGGGCGTTTTTTCTTGCAACTGCGCCTTTTTCCAAACTGCCGCACAATTCGGCGCATTTTTCAATTTCCTCATTTTTCCAGCCGATGCCTGAAGTTTCGATGATCAAGGCTAATTCAGGGCGGGAAATAACTTCTTCTATTAACTTCATTTTTTCTGGGTGAAGGCTTAACTCGCCCCAGAGGGAAAGGTCTATTACCGCGTCTCCTGAAAAAGCCGTGATTTTATTTAAAAGCGAGCTAAATTTTTCGCCGTCCATAAAATCTTTGCGTTCCGCCGCGTCTGTAACCAGCGGGTAGGGGCAGATCGCGCATTTTTGAGGACAGCCGCCGTAAACTTGAATAGGGTAGAAGGAGGGCAATGTTCTTAAAATTTGCGGCTGATTTTCAACTATGCTTTCCACCTCGGCGGCGGTAGGAAGCTTGCCATTGGCGGCGGAAATAAAGTTTTTAAGAAGGAAAAGGTTGCGTTTTGTGTCCGCGCTCAGGTTAATTCTATGACAGCGAAGGTCTATAGAGGAAATTTCAGTCTCAATATCAAAGGCGTTTATGTCTTTTTGAATTACGGAAAAAAGAATGTCCCTTTCCACAGGACCGTCATCGCCGCCCAATATTTTTGCCAAAATGCCGGGTGTACCGGGAGAGAGAATTTCAGGGGCAAGACCGTAGGCAAAGCCGTCTGCATAGGAATATTCAGCGGCGCCCTTGATGTGCCTTTCCGCCAGCTTACCCGCTAGGTCAGGATCGAGGAAAGGGCAGTCCGCGAAGGCAAAATAGATAAGTTCAAAGTCCGTTTGAAGTTCGCTTATTCTTTCAAGAAGGCTCTTTTTTGTCCATAAGTCTCTTTTTTCTGTCTGAATATCCGTCAAAGTGGAAAAATCGGCTTTTGCGCGGGCAAAAAGAACAGTTTTTCCCACACCGGGGAACCTTTTTGCCCTATCGACAGCCACTATTACAGAATTTTTCCCCTCAAAAACAGGTTCATAGGCCATATCAGACAGATTACCGGCATATAAAATTAAAAGGCTATTCATATTTTACTATTATCGGCGTAAAAACGGGGGAGGTCTAGTTGTTAGTGGGTAGTGGGTAGTTACGGTAGTGAAAAAAACCATGCTCTTTTTCCCACATTTTCCCCGCCTACTTGACAAATACTACTAAAAATGACAAAATAAACTCAATGAGACAAAATGTCGCCATTAATACTAAATTTTCAACACAAGGAATGATAATTGTTATATATACCCCAGAAGTCAGAAATCCGTATTTTTTTTATATGAATAGAGGCGAATAATTATGAATATAATGGAATGTGTTAGAACCAGTTACGCAAAAATTGACGAAAAAATGAGTTTTGACATAGTCTGC
>NZ_BDHF01000099.1:0-4570 GCF_054786115.1 Treponema sp. R80B11-R83G3
AGGAATAGAAACCAAAGAGAATTATTTTTTCACAATCTTCACCCACATTTTTTAAAATACTGTCTTTTATAGCGAGTTTTTCATCTTTTACCATATTTTTATTATAAACTTATTTTTCTTATTTGTCGATTTATTTTTTGACGCAAATTCCCGCCAGTATTAAAACCCATGCCAGAAATTCTAGGGCGTAAGCGCGTAACGCAATATAATTGGCGAGCCATGGCGTGGAATCGGATAGCAGCCCGTAACGGGCAAGGTCATAATCCGCCCTAAGTTTTCTTGAATTCCATGTAAGGCGGCGGTAAAGGGAAGTGAGTAAAATACCCGGCGGAAAGACGGGAAGGATTGGAATAAAAACGGCAGCTAACGCGGTGACTACAGTCAGGCGGAAGGCGGGACGCCCCAAGTAAGAAGCGGCAATGTAAATAAGGGCCAACGCGCCTATTACAAGCGATACGGGAGTAATATTGTTCCAATATTCATTGCGCGTTCTTGCCGCTCGGATAATAGTGCCTTCAAAGGCGGCATCCGGGCAGTTGTAGAAAATAACCATTAATGGCTGTTCCTTTGTCGAGACAAAACTCAGCCTGCCATCCTGATTTTTAATTCTGCCCCCTATAAATACTTTTGCTCCTTCCGTTATTGTAGAAACGCGGTTCCACCGTATCTGCTGAGGCGCTTCCGGAAATCCCTCCCCCTCATGTATCGGTAAAAGGTAGCATTTAGTTTTTGCGATAGAGACCGGTATGGTAAGATCATCGCCCTTTACCCAAAGAGTCTGCCCGTCAGTTATTGATTCAATGCCCCCTGAAAAACGGAAAATGCCGCCATCGCCCTCCGGTTGACGGTACTGCCGGTAATCCAAAATCCGGCTTAAACGCAATGCGTTAAAACGGTTTCTGAATCTCCTCCATTTGTAACGGCTAAAAAAACCGCCCGCGATTGGAACCAGAGCATACCAAAAAATAACAACTAAAAGAATGACTAGAAAAATTGATAATTTCGTGCTATTATCCCTCCATGCCTGAAGAAAAAATAATTAATTTAACCGTGGGACCAATCGCGACTAATTGCTGGCTATACCGGTATAACGGCAACTGCGCCGCAATTATCGATCCCGGAGATGAAGCGGATAAAATTATCTCCGCTTTACTGAAATCGCGCCTTGTCCCAAAGTATATTTTACTCACACACGGACATTTTGACCATATCTGCGCCGTGCCTTATCTAGCCTCCGCGTTCCCCGGTAAAATAAAAATAGCCATTCACGCCATGGACAGCGAGTATCTTGGCCCTGACTCATTCAATGTTCACCAAAAAAGCATGAAAGCAGCCATGGGCGATACGTCGTTAATGGACGCGTATTGGACCGAAATGCCTTCTGCTGACATTCTCCTTCAAGAAGGCAGCGTTATCGGCCCGTTTACCGTTCTTCACCTGCCCGGCCACTCGCCCGGAAGCGCCGCTTTTTGGGACAAGGATGCCGGAGTTCTTTTTTCAGGAGACACTCTGTTTGCCGGCGGTTATGGCCGCACCGACCTTCCCGGCGGCAACGAAAAAGACCTGATAGCGAGTTTGCGCAGACTTTCCGAAATGGACGGGAGCATCAAAGTTTACCCCGGTCATGGGGGGATTACTACGATTGAGGATGAGAGGTGAAAAGCAATTAGCAATTAGCAATTAGCAATTAGCAATGAGAAATGAGCAGTGAGCAATTAGCAATGTTTTTGTTCGTTATCTGTGCGTGGGCTTTACGATAAGATTGCGGACAAAGTTGCGTAAATAAATAAATCGACAAATAAGAAAAATCAGTTTATAATAAATATATGGTAAACGATGAAATACTCGCTATAAAAGACAGTATTTTAAAAACTGTGGGTGAAGATTGTGAAAAAATAATTCTCTTTGGTTCCTATGCCTATGGGGTGCCAAGAGAAGGCAGCGACTATGATGTCTTTGTTATCCTTAAAGATGGTACGGAAAAGCCTATATTGGTATTACAAAATATATACGGCGGTCTGGCTCAGAATCCAAATTATAAAGCAGTAGATATCCTTGCAAATTATAAAAGCCGTTTTGAAATAAGAAGCAAATTGCCAACTATCGAGAAAACTATCGCGCAAAAAGGAATCGTCCTATATGACCGCTCTTGATTTGGCAAAAGAATGGTTGCGGTATGCAAAAAGCGACCTTAATACCGCTAAACACATGTTTAATGATGTTCACCCAAAGGAAACTGAAATTTCCTGTTATCACACTGAGCAATGCGCCGAAAAGTCTCTTAAAGCTTACTTAATAGCAAGAGAAACAGACCCTCCCTATATTCATGACCTTGTTGAGTTAATTAGGCTTTGTACTGTTATGGAACCGAATTTTTCAACGATAACGCCATATTGTGTTTCGTTAAATCCTTACGGAGTTCAGGTACGCTATCCTAATGAATTAGCTGTTGATGACAGCATCACCGGACAAGCTATTGATTATGCGGAAAAAATACTTGAGTTTTGTGAAAAGAAGATAAATGAAATGCGCAATAAACTGACTTAGAGTAGCTGACGCTTTTGCGGAATAAATAAATATCAACAAATAAGAAAAATCAGTTTATAATAAATAAAGTTGACGTATCAATCTACGACACATTGAAAAATCCTGACCTGACAGCCCATATTGACCGCGTAGGGAAAGTTTTGTATCCGTGAAGAGTTAAATTATTATTTATATTTTTACCACGAACCACACGAACAAGGAGCGAACAAAGACTGTCCCGAGCGCCTCAAACCATTCTTCCTTATTCCAAAAAGCGTAACGCTTTATCTGTATTCTACCGTCCACGTATCGGTGTTGGTATCAGTCCGTGTCAACTTTACCGCCCGATTACCGCCATTTTTGTAAATGTTTTCGATAAGGCCAAATGCCATACGAGCTAAAATTACATTTGCCCCAATGGTAATACTGGTTAAATTGTTATACCAAAATGCATATTGTTTGATATTAACCGAGTCGGGAACAGTAACGCTGGTTAGCTGGTTCCTATAAAACGCTGATTCCCCAATAACGGTAACCGAGTTGGGAATAATAACGCTGGTTAGCTGGTTTTCACTAAACGCGTCTTCGCCAATAGTAGTAACCGTGTTGGGGATGGTAACGCCGGTTAGCTTGTTTCCATAAAACGCCCAATTCCCAATAACTGTAACAGAGTTGGGGATGGTAACACTGGTTAGCTCTTTTTTATAAAATGCACTATCCTCGATAGCGGTAACAGGCAGTCCGTTTATTTTTTCGGGAATTTTTACATTTTTTTCACTACCGACGTATTTTAATATTGTAACAAAAGCATTATCCAGAACAACTATTTCATAAGCATTTACCGTAGTACGTTGTGAAATAGAAAAAGTACGGTTTTTCTTCCCGTTTTTTATATATTGTTCATAGATATAATAGTAAGGAAATGAATAGATTTGCATATTCACATTATCAGGCAAGGTAACGCTGGTCAGTTTTTCGTTGTCATAAAACGCCCAATCTCCAATCGAGGTAACCGAGGCGGGAATGTTAACACTGGTTAGCTGGTTTTTTCTAAACGCATAATACCCAATAGTAGTAACAGAATTGGGGATGATAACGCTTGTTAGCCGGTTTCCGGCAAACGCTCCAGACTCAATAACAGTAACCGAACTGGGAATGTTAACGCCGGTTAGCTGGTTTTCGGAAAACGCCCCAGAATTAATAACAGTAACTGAATTGGGGACAGAAACGCCGGTTAGCCGATTTTTAGAAAATGCATTATCTCCAATCAAAGTAACAGAGTTGGGGATTGTAACACTGGTTAACAGGTTATTTTCAAACGCATAATTCCCTATAACGGTAACCGAATTAGGAATGGTAACGCCGGTTAGTTGCTTTTTCTCAAACGCTTTAGTTCTAATAACAGTAACAGGAAGCCCGTTTATTTTTTCAGGTATGTTTATGTTTTTTTCCTTGCCGTTGTATTTTAATATTTCAACAACAGCGTTATCAATGATAACTATTTCATAATCATTTACCGCAGAAGGCTGTGAAATAGTAAAGGTATGTTTTTTCTTCCCATTTTTTACATATTGATCATATATAGAATAATATTGATCATAGATAGAATAATAACTAAATGAATAGATGTCAATATTCACATTATCAGGCAGGGTAACGCTGGTTAGCAGGTCTGTAGAAAACGCCTTCTTACCAATAGTAGTAACCGAGCCGGGAATGGTAACGCTGGTTAGTTGCTTTTTAATAAATGCACTAGTTTCGATAACGGTAACAGGAAGCCCGTTTATTTTTTCGGGTATGTTTACATCTTTTTCATTGCCGTTGTATTTTAATATTTCAACAACAGCGTTATCAATAATAACTATTTCATAATCATTTACCGCAGTACGCTGTGAAATAGAAAAGGTACGTTTTTTCTTTCCGTTTTTTATATATTGTTCATAAATATAATAATAAGGAAATGAATAGTTGTCAATATTCACATTATCAGGCAGGGTAACGCTGGTTAGCTGGTTTTCACTAAACGCCGTATCCCCAATAACAG
>NZ_BDHF01000100.1:0-4593 GCF_054786115.1 Treponema sp. R80B11-R83G3
TCGTTATCCTTACCTCTGGGCTTGCGTATTATGAACATTCAGGCTCCATAAACGGACAGACGAGCGTCAATCTTCCATTTAAAATTGACTCTGTAAACGACGCGCTAAAAACTTTGGTAATAAGCGATCCTTCCTCATCAAACCCTTCGGTAACCTACCAGTCTTCAAATACGTTGATTCAAACGTTACGCAGTTTAAACATCGATCTTTCCGATATGCCGGGCATTGCCGTTATTCTTTCAAGACTCATGGGCGCGGAAATTGAAATTGCCTCCCCTACCGCTTACACGGGCAGAATTGCCGGTATTGAATACCGTCAGGTGATGAGCGCAAACGGTATGATGGCTAACGAGCCGTGGCTTATTTTAAGCGCAAAAGACGGACTGCAGTCTTTTAACATAAAAGATATTAGTTCGATAAAATTTAAAGACGAGGCGGTTCAAAAGGACTTGGACCGCGCCCTTGATTTAATCGCGTCTTCAAGGAATTCGCTCTCCCGCCAGCTTTTGGTAAATCTTCCCGGAAGCGGCAGGAGAAACGTTTCTATCAGTTACGTTATTCCCTCTCCCGTTTGGAAAGTTTCCTACAGGCTCGATCTTGGCGCGTCAAAGCCGCTTTTTCAAGGCTGGGCGATTATTGACAACGACAGCGATACGGACTGGATAAATATCGAACTGTCCCTTGTCACTGGCCGCCCCGCGTCTTTTATTCAAGAACTGTACCCTCCCTATTACGTTTATCGTCCCGTTCTTCCGCTATCAATCGCTGGAGCCGCTCCCGCCGCTTCTTATGATACATCGGTGTACATGGCGGCGGAATCGGAAGAAAGAAGCAAAAAGTTGGAATATGGCGTCGGAAGGGATCAAACGGCAGCCGAAATGCCCATGCCAGCGCCACGCGCAAGTACCGCCACAAGCAATTTAACAGGCGGCGTTGTAGATACGGCAGCAGGAAACAACGCGGGAGGCCAATTTGAATTTACAATCAAGAATCCGGTAAGCCTAAACCGCCGGATGAGCGCGATGTTTCCGTTAGTTGAAGCGGCTTTAGAGGCGCGAAAACTTCTTATATATAGCGGAACAGGCCGCTTCCCAAGACTTGGCGCGGAATTGACTAACACAAGTAAAATGAAATTACCGGCAGGTCCCATTACCGTTTATGACGGCGGAGTTTACGCCGGTGACGCATTAATCGAATTCTGGAATGAAAATGAAAAAAGACTAATCTCCTTTGGAGAAGACCTCTCCGTAACCGCGTCCACAAGCAATACAAGCGCTAATGTTATAAGCAAGGTGAATGTTTCGCAGGGCGTTATGACCATTACGCGCCTTATAAGTTATACAAAAATCTACACTTTTATTAACTCAGGCTCCGAGCAAAAACTGCTTGTAACGGAACACTCAAAGACTTCAAATACCGAGCTTGTCTCTCCAAAAGCCGACGAGCAGACAACATCGGCGTACCGTTTTAACGTGACTCTTGCCGCAAACAAGCAAACCGTTTTAACAGTAACGGAACAGCGTCCAATTTCGGAAAGAATAACACTTCTACCTCTTAGGCTGGACGCTTTATTAAGTTATTCAAGCAATCAGGAAATCCCCGCTAACGTCCGCCAGGCTTTCTCGAAAGCAGTAGAATTAAAACGCGCCTGCGACGCCGCCGACCTTTCAGTAAGAGAAATTACGGAGCGGAGGGAGCGCCTTGTTTCCGATCAGGACAGAATACGCAAAAATCTTGAGGCCGCCGGCAATCAAACACAGCAGGGCCAGGAGTATTTAAGGCGGCTTGTCTCCCTTGACGGCGAAATTGACGCCATCGCGGCTGAGTTGCAAAAAGCAAATCTCAGAGCGAAGACGGCTAAAGAGGCGTATGAAAAGTATCTCTCTGATCTTAATCTTTAATTTTCTTAGTCCACTATGTATTGCATCGCGTCCGGCGCAGGGCGGATAAAATAGGCGTATAACGACACGCCGAGTATGACCAAAAAATAACGATAAACGGTATGGGGATTAGGGTTATCTTTTTACGCATATGGTGTATCTGATTATTTGTTCCATAGGCAAATTATCAGTTTTCATTTTTAGAGCAGTATCTTTTTTACCTTCCTCTTTGCCTTCAATTTTGCCTTCAAGAAAGGCTCCTTCAAGTTGAGATGTGCGATCCCGCCATGCTTTTAATCGCCTTTCATGTTCTGCCTGTACTTGCTCGTCAGAGCTTAATTGATACAGAGTGTCTACCGCTTTCCGTATTTCAGGATTTTTTACCGCTACCATTTCAAATTCCTCCTTCCGCTTGGCCCAGGGAAGTGTCAAGGAAACTTAACTCGTATTCTTCCTGAGGCAGTTCAACAAAGGCTTTAAGCAGGTCAATGAGCATGCTCTTATTGCGCTCATCGCCAAAGAGAAGCTTAAAAATCCAGTCATCCGTAGGAGGAAGAATTTTAAAATCCATAAGAATAGCATAACAAAAAAAACAGACGAAGGCAATGTTATATATGGTAAATTTTTTGTCTTTGCAGTAGATTAGCGCCTGTCCGTAAAGTAAGTTGCTCTGCGGACAGACTTTTCATTATCAATTAACGTTCAAATTGCCACTGGTCAAATTCAAAACAGTTTTTATGCCTTGAGTCCGGTTGTACAGTTTCCGGGTGTACGCCTCGGCTGCTGTAAAACACAAATACTAAGTTATGCACGCCAGTAACGTGTTGGTCCAAATCGACCGTTACGGTTTGGAACTTGCCTGTTTCTCCTGATTTGGCCTTAATATAGGCGCGGCCTACCACTTCACCGCCGGTGATTCGGGCGGTTCTGGCGAGGTTAAGATTGCCGTCGTCCTCTGTAACGCCTGCGCCCTGGGGATCAATGCGTATCTCTATCGCGCCTGAGTAATCCGCCGGAGTATCAGAGGTCACTTCGGGGGTTCTGACTCTTGCTATAAATTTTTTAGCTCCTTCGGCACCAAAGTCAACGTTGTACAGGGCAAGCCAGTCGCCGGTGTCAATGCTGGTTACAAGCGTCTTGTTGCTCGCGGCGTTTAACGGCCTTGTATAAATGCCGCCTTGAATGCCGATGGTCTCCGCCTCGTTGGGAACATACGGATTAAGATTTTCAACCTGCTCTACGCCTTTGCGCGTCATGGTGATGGGAGATATGGTACCGTCCTCGTTTATGGGCATAAGATCAATGGAGGCCGTCCTCATTCTGGTAACGCCCATCGCTTCCCCTACTTTTTGGGTGTGGTATGACATATAGGTTTTGCCTTTGAACTCAAACATGGAGTGGTGTACGTTGGAATCCGAAGAGCTAAGCTGGGTAGAAGCGCTGACAAGAATAACATCCGCAGTAGTCGCCGTTTCGCTAAAACCGCTCATTGGCCCCGCAGTTGACTTCATGTAAGCGATATTGCCGCTTCCGTTGTTAACGCTGTACGAAAAATAATAAACGCCGTTGAATTTTTTCATGTCGCTGGCTTCAAACATAAATGGCACATACCATGTCTCGGGGGTTTGGGCAAGGCTGATCATGTCGCTGTTAAGTTTTACGCGGCGCGCATGACCCGGGTTCAGGCCAGAACCGCCGCCGCCAAAGAACAGATACGCATCGCCGTCATCGTCTATAAAAACGCCGGGATCAAAGAGATACTCAACCGTCGCGCAGTTGGGGGTGCTTCGGCTTATCAGCAGATCGCCAAGAGGAGAAGACCAGGGGCCTGTGGGACTGTTCGACATGACAACGCCGATGCCGTTTCCGCTGTTTGCCCAGTATAAATAGAATTTTGGCTTTCCGCCTACGTTTTTCCATGCGGCGGTAGGCGCCCAAGAAGCGTTAACGCCCTGCATGTTTACAATCGGATACCAGTTTGTAACGAGGGGGTTTGTGCTGTCCGGCCCTGCAATGTTCACCGCTCCGTGATCCGTCCAATTTGCCAAATCCGATGAGGAGATGATCCTTATGCCTTGAATTCCTTTTGCATAGGAAGGGTTTGCGCTTAAATATCCGTCACTGCCGTACTCCAGGGCATCATTGCTCATATATATGTACAGACGACCGTCATATACCATCGCGTAGGGGTCGGCGCCAAAGGCCTGAGTGAACAAGGGGTTTTTGTGCCCCCAGATTTTCCATGAATTTGACATATTCGCGGGAAAGCCCTGCGCCGTATCAAACAGCGCCGCCAAAACTTGTGCAGACGGCTGATCTTCAAGCCCTGATGCCGCCGCAGACCATCGCGCCGTAAGAGACACGTCGCCATTGATAACGGTCTGGGCATTGTACAAATTTTCGCCCGAGTACCATCCGCCAAAGTCATAACCTAACCTTGACGGGTTGTCGGGCCACGCGTCCGCCGCCGCTTTGCCCTTGTCAACGGTAACGGGACCAATGGCGGGAGCGCCGTCGTAACCCGAATTAAAAGTAACTTGTGCGGTACCGGTCGGAACATTGTCATTGCCGTTGGAACAGGCTGTTAGTGTTAACGTTAACGCCAGCGCCACCAGTCCGATAAGAATAATCTTTTTCATTAATATCTCCAATAAAAATTTCAAATTAAAAAATAACCCCCCTCACCACATGATGAGGGAGGTTAACCGTTAGG
>NZ_BDHF01000101.1:0-4536 GCF_054786115.1 Treponema sp. R80B11-R83G3
TCTTTGTTTTTTGTACATCGTAAAAAAGACTCAAAGAATAAACTTTCCAATGTGTTTTTCCCTACATAATTAGGAAAAATTATCGCTAAACTTTCATTGTCAATGGTTGTTTCATTTTTATCCCATGCGTCTAAATGTGAGTGTAAATTAAGATAGTTAGATATTTCCTCTTCATCTGGAATATAAAAAAATAATTCATCTGCCTCTTGCGAAAATATTTTTGTTGAGAAGCAGATAAATATTAATAACATCGCTTTTCGTAAAATCATATACACCTCACATTTCCAAAATTATCTCGTTCTCCGCTTTCAATATCGAAGCTGGAATATAATTGCCTTCCATTGCCGCTCCGTTGACAGTCAGTTTTTTACAACCGCTTTCATGCCCCTCGGGGTTATTCACTTTTATGTTAAGTTTTTTGCCTCGAAAAACTTTTTCCATTGTAAAAGATTTCCACTCTGAGGGAATCGCTGGCGACAAACGCAGTCCGTCAATGTCCGGCCTCAATCCTAAAATGCCTTCTACGCTGCCGACCATTACTGTGCTTGCGGTGCCTGTCAGCCAATGAACATGACTGCGCCCTTCAAACGGGCTGTCTACGCTTTCCGTGAATTGCGAGTAAACATACGGCTCCACAAGGCGCGTGTCGGCAATTCCGTTTTGCGCGGCGGGACAACTTTCCAAGTAATATTCAACGGCGCGATTTCCGCGTCCAAGTAACGCTTCGGCAAGAATTATCCAGCCCTGCGATTGCAGGAAGATGCCGCCGTTTTCTTTGGTTGAGGGGTTAAAGAGCAGGGCAAGCGCACCGTCAAACGCGTGCTTGCGGTAAGCTGGAGCCATAAGGCGCGCGCCGTATTTTGTGTTTAGTTCCTTATGTACTAAATCAAGTATCGCTTTGCCGCGCTCGTCATCCGCGAAGCCGCTGATTACCGCCCAACTCTGCGGATTAAGCCAGATGTTCGCTTCAGGGTCGTCTTTCTTTCCGACTGTAACATCATTTTCAGTGATGCCGCGCACAAAGCGATCGTCTTTCCAACAGCGCTCTTCGATAATTTTTCCAAAACGGTTTTTTTGCTTCGTCATTTCTTTTTCTGTCGCGGAGTCCTTTTTAAATTTTGCAAAACGGATCATTATTTCAAACGCGTAGTACAATTGGAACGCGACAAATACGGAAACGCCCTTAGCTCCAAGGCGAAGGCAGTCATTCCAGTCAGCGTGAAGTCCCGCCGGAAGCCCGTGTATTCCCAAATGGTTAAGTGAAAAGTCAATTGCTTTTTTCAAGTGGTTGAATAGCGTATCTTTTCCTTTGTCGGCGTAGGGGATTACTTCGTCTAACAAAGCGGTATTGCCTGTCTCGGCAATGTATTTCCAAACAGTGGGGAAAAGCCATAACGCGTCATCGGCGCGATAGGACGGGTGTCCTGTGCTTTTGCTGTAGGATTCGTCTTCGGGTTTGTCTTCGTGTCCGGGGTTGTGACTGTACTTCACAAGCGGAAGAGCGCCGCCGTGGTTCACTTGGGCGGAAATCATGAACTTGATTTTTTCAAGAGCCATATCGGGATCAAGGTGAATGATGCCCTGAATATCCTGCACCGTGTCGCGGTAGCCGTAACCGTTGCGCTGTCCGCAGTAAATTAACGAAGCCGCGCGAGACCAGATAAATGTAATAAAACACTGATAGGCGTTCCATGTGTTGATCATGTTGTTAAAATTTTCATCTGGAGTTGTAACTTTAAAACTGCCCAATTTCTTGTGCCAATAATTTTTTAATTCGGCAACTTCAAGGTCGGGAAGATTTGAATCCTCGTAACGGGCAACCAGTTCTTTTGCCTGCGTATCACGTTTTTGTCCAAGTAGGAAAACGCACTCAGCGCTTTTGCCTGGCGCAATATCGAGTGTTGTGTGCAAAGCGCCACAGGGGTTCATGTTGTAGTTGAGCGTGCCGTCAAGTTTGCCGTTTTCTACAGAAACAGGGTTTCCGTAGTCATGGTAGTTGCCTAAGAATTTAGCGCGGTCGCCGCAGTAACTTGCAACCTTCGCTCCGGCAAGGCCAAAGAAGCGCGTTTCTACGCGGCTTTCGTTGACGGCGTTTAGGCAATTCTCGTTAATGGTTTGCAGGATAAATTTTTCCTTAAAATAAGTCCGTGTAATAAACTGCGTATATTGAAGGTTTACCTGATCCTGCTCATAAAAACTTTCGCAGGTAAATTCGACAAAACCAAAGACGGATATTTTTCTTGCCTTTGCGCCTTTGTTGGTAATTTTTAGCCGCCACACTTCGTAATCCGCGCAGTGCGGCACGTAGTAGCAGACCTCAGAATGGATGTCTTTGTAATCGGCTTCCAACTGGGTGTAGCCCGTGCCATGACGGCAGATCGACTTGTACTTGTCAAGCGGTTTGCCGACAGGCTGCCAAGACGCAGACCAGTAATCGCCGGATTCGTCATCGCGAAGATAAATGTACCGACCGGGACGGTCCTGTTCGTTAAAGCGGTAACGGATCAGCCGCCCTGCCGCGCCGCTTTTTACAAAACTGTAACCTCCGGCATTGTTGGAAATAATCGCGCCATACTCAGGAGACCCAAGATAATTCGCCCAAGGAGCCGGCGTATCCGGCCTGTCAATTACATATTCCCGTTTTTCAGAATCAAAATAACCATACTGCATTTTCATTTCTCCATATTGATTTTATAGGTAAATTTATTTTATCATAAATTAAATGGATTTAGAACAGGAAGAAGCGCTTTATGAATTTCTCGAAAACGCCAACGAGCCGTTTACTCTGGACGATATTACAGTCTATGTGCAGGCATCCGGGCAGAAGCCGAGCAAGCAGCTTGCGAAGGAAATAGGCGCTTATCTTGACGTTAGAAAAATCGCTTTCAGAAAAGATAATAAACATTGGGTTTCGCGTAAAGCGTGTTTTGAACCGGCAGTGTTTGTTATTACTCCCTCACGGCTTGAATTGCTCAATGGCATTTTAATTCCCGGACACCGTTGCGTCCCCTTTGCCAATCCGTTGACTTTGCCAAACTGTTACAAATTTTTCTGGAAGGGCGAGCCGATACCCGTAACAACCACGGAAGCTCCGCCTGAGGAATTGTATCCTTACTACTGCGTATACGGCGAAGAATTCGCCCCTCAGTATATCGCAAGGGACAATCCTGAAAATGAAGAATCGTTCAATGCCGATCCTTACGAAGATCCGCCGGAAGTGTCGATACATACGCTTGATATGCGCGGCATATACCGTGAATGTTCGTTTGTGCCGGGAGACATTTTTATTGTCCGCATTATTAACTGGAATGAATGTCATTTTGAATTGGAAAAAGTACAGAAGGATAAATGGTCGCACGCTGATTTGGACAAGTGGCAGGAAGCCGCCGAAATCGGTTTTGAAAGCAGTTTTGCCCTGCTAGGGCCTGGCGCAAGCACCGAGGAGCAGATTGCTTTCGCGTACTGGTACGGCGGAAAACGCATGAGGGAAATACCCGCTTATTCTCTGGAAGAATTTTTATATGAGAAAACAAACCGAATTGATACCGTGCCTTATGGCATAGAAACCCGTTTTTGGTTCGCAGGAAAAGAAATTCCCGACAGTACGAATCTTCAAAATTATACGGTTCCGCCCGATAGGACATTCATAGAAGATTTGCTCTATGAAAAAAATATACCCATTTCCGAATTTGTGATTCTTTCGTATATTAGAGATTCTTTTTATCGTAACGAAAAATATGTTGACCTTGTAATTAACCGTTTGGTCCCCCCCGTTGTCCATCTTGATGAAATTGAGTGGGATTTGTTAGCTGATTACATCAGTGAAAGCATGGAAGATTTTTACAAAGGATACTCGCTCTTTTTGGATCAGGGCGCGGGTCCCGTCCGTCAGCGGGTTGCGGAGCTTCACACCGCCGTTATCGAACTTTCCGCTAAATTGCAAAAAGGCGAGATTGAAGCCGCGTGGCTTCCTCGGCACACCTTCATCGTGCTTTCGCAAATTCAAGGGCACGCTGCGGCTTTATTGGAAGACTTGGCTTTTGACGAGTCTCCTTCTGACAGTGACATCGCGGCGATGGAAAACGCGCTGGACAGCATGATAGATACTTTTACCGATATTAAAGAATTAATAAATACCGCTATGGATAATTTTAGAAGGAGCAACCTTACGTTGATTCATGGCGGGAAGACATCTGAAAATTCCCAGGATCAGTTTTGGCGGATGATACAGATCAGCATTTCAGGGCTTGAAGTCTGGCGGAGGGCGATTATTTCGCATGAATGTACAATGGAAGAACTCCACCGCCTGATTCAGATAGGCATGAATTGGAACGGTACTTTGCGTTTCCGCTTTTACTGCGATACGCCTGACGGGGGCAGGGAATATCTGCACGATAAAGTTAAGTTATGTGACATTGATTTCCACGGCAAGAAGGAACTTGTCTACGAATACGGTCCAAAGTGGAACGTAAAAGTTATTTTAATGTCATCGTATCAGCCCGCCAATAACGAAGTTACCCGTTTTGTAGCGGGTGA
>NZ_BDHF01000102.1:0-4524 GCF_054786115.1 Treponema sp. R80B11-R83G3
ATCTGAATATCAATTGATAACATGGACAGGGTAGATAAAAAGTAACGCATATAGGCTTCAAATTTTTCGGGCGATGTGCTGCCAATCAAGCTAATCTGTTTCGCACAGTCCTGCGCCATTTCGTCAGCGTAAATTTTTTCCAATATATCTTTAACGTCCGTTAGGTGTTTTGTCAAAGCGTCATTATTCTTTGTTTTTAACGCTTCGTTTATTTTTTCCTCCAGCGATGGAAAGTTATCAACAAAAGTATTTAATACCTGTAAATAACTGAGGAGTTCATCATCTCCCATTTGTTTTATTTTTCCATCAATCTTTAAATCCGAAATTTCAAGCAGTTTTCCTACGGTAATATTTTCTGATTCTTTATCGGCATTAGCCGCATCTTGATGCGCCGCATCTTGATGCGCCTCATCTGATGAATCGCCTGCCGGCTTCTGCGCCTTTTGAATATCAGTGGATAATATTGACAAGTTTGATAAGAAGTAACGCATATAGGCTTCAACTTTCTCATGCTTTTCGCTGCCAAGCCAGTTGATCTGCTTTGTACAATCCTGCGCTATGTCGTCCGCATAAATTTTTCCCACCATGTCCCGAACTGTTGAAAGATGTTTTGTCAATGTGTCGTAATCTCTTGCTATCAGCGCGTTATTAATTTTTTTCTTAATCTCCGGAAGGTTATCGGTAAACGAATTTAATAACTGGACAAAATTGTTGAGCTTGCCCTCATCCATTTGCTCTATTTTTCCGGTCAATTTTAATTCAGAAATCTTAAGCAGTTGTTCCCGGTTAATCATTGTGTAATTCTCCTTAATATACGATTATGCGCAAAAAATTTGTCGTGTTTTTCAAAAGTTTGCATTCTGTATAAATTTTAGCCCTCAGGATTAACATTGTCAAGGGCAATTCGGCGTTGCCGGATTGCTTACTAAGTATAATTAATGAAATTTGGCATCTTGAAAATTTCACTTGAATATTGTAAATTGCTCACAATGAACCTGAAAAATTCTCACTATTGTTATATATTAAATAGAATAAACTCAAAAAACGCTGGCAAGCCTATGGTTCGGTTTGCGTATATGAATGACACTAGTTTTCTTAATAAATCACGAGTTAAGGAGTTTTTATGAAAAACACAAAAAACAAATGTGCTAAAAGGCGCAGTTTTTTAACAATTGTAGTTCTTGCAGCGGTAATTGGCTTCGTTGCTTTGTCTTTGACAGGCTGTATGGTTATGGAAATAGAGAAGGAGCCTGCCATCTTAAAAAACGCCAACAAGCTTACTCAAGGCGTATGGACTGTCGGGAATATCCCTACCGAAAACGATGAAGAGTGGTTTACATTCAAAGCAACTGCGGCTGCCCAGTATATCCATTTTGAGCCGGGCACTATGGTTATAGGGAAAATGCAACTGTATAATAACGATGCCGAGACAAAAAGAGGAAATATAAAGGCTCTGATGGGCGTTAATTCTTATCCTCTAACATTAACGGCCGGTAATATATATTATATAAAGATAACGGGAACGCCAACGACAGATCTCAACGCTGAAATCACAGGCAGATGCGGCACATTCAAAATAGCGTTTAGCTCCAATGTACCGCCCGCAATTACGCCGCCTCCCAATAATGTAACCCAGATTCCCGGCAACAAATGGATTAATGGCAATATTAGTTCCGCCCCCGGCGAACAATGGTTCAAATTTACCGCGACTGCAAATACCTGCTATATATATTTTGAACCGGACACCATGTCAAGTTTGAATGTACGACTATATGATAGCAACTGGACCCAAATAGGGGAAGAAGAAACTCTGTCTGCCGCTTCTTCGCCTATCTCCAAAACGGATATATCTGAGGGAGAGTATTATATCAGAGTATATACTGGTTTTTCTGAAACCGGCGGTACATACAAAATAGGAGTTACAGACTCAACTACGCCGCCCGCAATTACATTGCCAACCGAAAATGTAACCTCGCTTAATACCGCCGGTACATGGGTTAGCGGAAGTATTGATGAAGACGGTGAACAATGGTTTAGTTTTACTGCGGCGGCGAGTACGCAATTTATACATTTTAAACCGGGTACCCTGAATGATGTGTATATACAACTGTATGATAATACAGGGATACTAGCAGGGAACAGAATAAGGTTGAATAGCAGTACTCTCTATATCCCCCGAACAGTAACGATGAATCAAAAATATTATATCAAGGTAACTCCCTTTAGCAGTTCTGGAAGCGGCGCATATCAAATAACGTTTGGTAATTCTTTTACTTTTGAAACCGTAACTGAGCTTACTGAAAAGGTATGGGCTGATGGAAGTATTGCCAATCCAGACAGCGAACAATGGTTTAAATTTACCGCAACTGCGGATACCCAATATATATATATAACTAGGGCTGCTTCAACAATTCTGAAAGTACAATTATATAATAATATTGGGATAAAAGCAGGAGGGTCGGAAAATTTGAATAGTTCTCTTCCATCTATTTCACGACCGGTAACAAACAATCAAGAATATTATATCAATGTAAGTTTTATGTACAATGTTGCCAGTGGTCCCTACCCATATCAAATAGCGTTTAGCTCGTTAGATACAATGCCTGTTCCAACCGCAAATGTAACTGAGCTTACCGAAGACCAATGGGCTAATGGAAATATTGCCTCACAATTAACTGGCGAACAATGGTTTAAATTTACCGCAACTGCGGATACCCAGTATATCCATTTTAATCATGGTTCAATAACAACTTCTATAGATGTACAACTGTACGATCCTGACGGGGCAGCAATAGGGGATAGTATAACTCTTGGGTCTGGAGCTACTTTTTTATCACCCCCTATATCGGTAACAGAAACGAGTGAGTATTATATCAAAGTAATTATCAGTTACACCTCAGGTCAAGATCCAATCGCATATAAAATAGGGTTTAACACCTCAACTACGCCGCCATCGTCGTAAAAAGACAAAAGCCCTTTCCAGTTTTGGGAGGGGCTTTTTTATTTAAAGGTTGCGCGGCGTGGTACTGAAATTCCGTAACAGCCAGTGTTATAATGCTTATTAGCGCTTGAAGATGTATTCCGCCGCTTGACACTGATTAATAAAAAACAATAAAATATTAATAAATAAAATCATTTGGCATTTCGTTAGTATCTGCTTTCATTTTAAAATGATTTATAATAGAGGAGATACAAAATGAGCAAGAAAAACACGCAGACAAAAACCGTTACTACCTCGGCGGACAGGGCAAAAAAACGGCTTTTGCGGGCTGCCGCCAAAGACGGAAATACCCTTCTTATTCAGTACGAAAATACTATAGACGGCTACGATGAAGATTACGTTGACGAAAAACGCGATGAATACGGTGAAAATAAAATTACAAAACAAAACGAAACTTCCATGCTTAGACGGTTTGTAACCGCTTTTATCAATCCTTTTACCATAGTGCTTATGGTTTTAGCCGCAGTATCTTTTTTTACAGACGTTATTTTAACGCCGCCTGGCGATTCCGACTATACGGCAGTTATCATTATTTTAACAATGGTTACAATATCAGGGTTTCTGCGGTTTATTCAGGAATTGCGCAGTAACAACGCGGCAAAAAATTTAACCGAGATGGTTAGAACTACCGTTTGCGCGGCGCGGAAATTCAAGAATAAGGAATCAGATTATACCTATTCTGAAAAAAAAGAAATTCCAATGGATGAAATTGTCGTGGGGGACGTTGTTTACCTTGTCGCCGGAGACATGGTTCCCGCTGATGTTCGTATAATTCAAGCAAAGGATTTATTTATCAGCCAGTCAGCACTTACCGGCGAAAGCGAGCCTGTAGAGAAATTTTCCGCTCCTGTAGCTGACATTGGAAACAATCCGCTGGAACTGAAAAACCTTGCGTTCATGGGGACTAACGTAATATCCGGTTCGGCTATAGCGGTAGTTATGACTGTGGGAGACGATACAATACTCGGCACTATCGCGGAACAGCTTCAGAAAAAAGCGCCGCCAACAAGTTTTGAGTTAGGCGTTAATTCAGTTTCATGGGTACTTATCCGTTTTATGCTGATAATGGTTCCGATAGTTTTACTGGTAAACGGTTTTACAAAAGGAGACTGGCTTGACGCGTTCCTCTTTGCCTTGTCGGTGGCGGTAGGCCTTACGCCGGAAATGCTTCCAATGATAGTTTCAGCTAACCTTGCCAAAGGCGCCGTGTCAATGTCGAAAAAGCGAGTTATCGTCAAAGATTTGAATTCGATTCAAAACTTCGGCGCGATGGACGTGCTTTGTACTGATAAAACCGGAACAATCACGCAGGACAAAGTTATTCTTGAATACCATCTGGATATTGACGGCAACGAAAATGTTGACGTGCTTCGCCGTGGGTTTTTAAACAGCCATTATCAAACAGGTTTAAAAAACCTGATGGATATTTCTATCATTGAACACGCCCGCGAGAAAAACCTGATTGATCTATGGAATGATTATAAAAAGTTTGATGAAATCCCCTTCGATTTTAACCGCCGCCG
>NZ_BDHF01000103.1:0-4477 GCF_054786115.1 Treponema sp. R80B11-R83G3
CCCCCGTTAGTTTCAAAAGTAGACTTTCCAAACAACAACATTTTTTTCTCAAAAAAGGAGTAATAGAACCGATTATGGCGTTTTTTATAAACGGCTGAAAAGTTAGAAAGCGGCCTTGTAGGCTGGAAAATATAAGGACATTGGAGGATTTTATGAGGAATGTTTTTTATTGGGGACTGTTGTGCGCGTTTCTTTTTACGGTTCTGGGGTGTACCAGCACAAAAGTAGTTGCCAGCACGGTTCCGCTCATGTATACAAACAACGAAAGCACAAAGTTTGTAATTCTGGGCGAGGTTCGGTATGAGAGCAGCGATAGTATCGGTTACAACGAAATGCTCAGAGCGGCAAGAAGGCTATACCCTGATTGTGACTATGTGATCGATATTATGGTCGATCAAAAAACAGTAGTAACGATAACAACAATATCACTTTTCTTTTGGAGTAAGCAATCGGCGGATACGGTTACTACGTACACTATGCGCGGTACCGCCATTAAATATGTTAAATAACGGCGGGGAATGTAAATGAAAAGAAAATTTATAATGGCTTTCTTAGGGATCGCGATATGTGGAGCAGTTCTTTACGCACAAACGCTTGACGAGGCAATATTAACCGCCGCGATAACAATAAGCAGAGAATTACCTGCCGGAGCTTCGGTCGCGGTTATTAATTTCAACTCAGATTCAAAAAATCTTAATGAGTACGCAGTAAGCGAATTGCATGGCGCATTATTACGAGGCCGTAGCGTTATGCCGGTTCAGCCTAATGTAAGCCAGTTTCAAACTATCCAGGGCGAGCTTAATACTGCGGGCGAACTAAACATTGAATCAGTCAAGAGCATTGGGAAATTGCTTGAAGTGCAATATCTTATAACAGGCTCAATAAAGAAAAACGACAGCTTATATGACATCGTTTTTAACGCGGTGAACATGGACGCTGAAATTAAATCCCGGTATCAGGCTTCTTTAAATCCGCGCGGCGACAC
This sequence comes from Treponema sp. R80B11-R83G3, assembly GCF_054786115.1. NCBI lineage: Bacteria > Pseudomonadati > Spirochaetota > Spirochaetia > Treponematales > Treponemataceae > Treponema > Treponema sp. R80B11-R83G3. The sequence continues at coordinate 986 of NZ_BDHF01000103.1, forward strand.
GCAACTTGCGTCACTTTTGAACATCAATTCACAGCCGTCTGCGGTTTCGGCTACGACTTCGGCTTCCAAGCAAAAACCAAGTATCAGTTCCAATATCAATATCAATTCCAATATAACGGGCGTTACTGTTCCTGAATTCGGAAAAACCCCGGTAACGGATATCGAAACGGCGCAGTACATAGGAACCGTAACATGGTCACCGGAGGTATCGGGAACTTTCGCCTCAGCTACTCAGTACACCGCGACTATTACGCTGACTGCAAAAACCGGTTACACATTTGAAGGGGTAAGGGCTAACTTCTTTAAAGTAGCGGGGGCAAAGGCAACTAACAGCGAAAATTCCGGCGTTGTTACGGCGGTGTTTCCGTCGGCTAAAGAACAAAACGCAAAGTTGAATACGCTTGGCGTTTCGATAGGCATAGGGGGGTATGAGACGAGTTATTATCACGGTGAAAAAGATTATTTTATTACTACGGTACATGGTACGCTTGCCCCGTCTACATACTCTTTTTTTGAACTAGGCATGGACATAGGCTGGGAACATACTGCTAAATATTATGATGGGGAGCGGTATTATGATGGGGGGGGGATTGATGAGAGATGGGTTTCTTTTGAAGTTTCTTACCTGTACCCCTTTGTCAATTACGCATTGTTTGTGCCGTTTCCTCTGCACAGCGTGAAAGGAATTGGGGGGGGCTGGTACATTGGTTTAGGTCTTGGCAAAATGATTGCAAATTACACGTTTGAAGATGTAGGTTCGGTTTGGGCTGCCTCTACAGACATGAGTATGAATTTTTTTACCGGTTTTAACATATTTGGATTTGATATTTCCTACACCCTTTCGACGAGCTTTCATCCCAGTTTTATTAACGATTATTTTTGGATTAATAAGATATCGTTTGGGTATGTGTACAGGTTTAAATAGGAGTTTTATTATGCGAAAGAATTTTTTAATTAGTTTAGCCGTTTTAATCGGCATGGCAATTTTTATATCTGCCTGTGATCTTGAAGATGGTACGCCCTGGCAAAAGGCGTTTAAGGCCAATGTTAGCTCTCTTTCTACAACGCTTACCGCCGACACATGGGCAGATGGCAAGCTTTCGGAAAATGGCGTGCAGTGGTTCAAGTTTACCGCAACCGCAGATACGCAGTACATACACGTCAGTTACGGCACGTTGACTAGTCTGGACTATGTTGTATATGACTCGACCGGCAATAAGGTCGAGGTCAAATACAGATATGACAAATACTATCCGGTAACAAGCGGACAGGTGTACTATATAAAGGTAACACCGGGCTATTCCGATGATGGCGGCACGTACCAGATTGCGTTTACTGCGACTTCTGCACCTCCCAATTTTAGTTCACTTTCTACAACGCTTACCGCCAACACATGGGCAGACGGCAATCTTTCCGAAGAAGGCGAGCAGTGGTTCGAGTTTACCGCAACAGCAGATACGCAATACATACACGTTGATTTCGGTACGCTGACGTATGTCGTCTTCCGGTTATATGACTCAAGCGGCAATACGGTTGAAGACAGGAGGATTTTAGATGTCAGAACCAGATGCGTTTCACTATCTGTAACAAAAGGACAGGTTTATTATATAAGTGTAACGTCAGGCTATTCCAGTAATAGCGGCACGTACCGGATTGCGTTTAATGAGTCCACAATGCCACCTGCCATACCATTACCCTCCACCGCAATCCAGCTTACCGACAACACATGGGCAGACGGCAATCTTTCAGTGAACGGCGATCAATGGTTCAAGTTTACCGCAACCGCAAACACGCAGTACATACTTTTCAGTCCACGCACGCTGAGTAGTTTGTATGCTTTTGTGTATGACTCAAGCGGCGTTGCGGTTGGAGACGATGCTATATATATCAACAACTCTTATACAAGATATGTTTCCCGGACGCTAACTTTAGGGGATGAGTACTATATAAGGGTACTACCTTACAGTTCTTCTTACAACGGCACGTACCGGATTGCGTTTAATACGACTTCTGCATCTCCCAATTTTAGTTCACTTTCTACTTTTAGTTCACTTTCTACAACTCTTAATGCCAATACTTGGGCAGACGGCAATATTCCCACATCTTCTGGTGAACAGTGGTTCAAGTTCACCGCGACCGCAGATACGCAGTACATACATTTCAGTCCCGGCACGCTGACTACTCTGTATGTTCAGGTGTATGACTCAAGCGGCGTTGCGATTGGAAGCGAGACTAATTTATATAGCCATACAAGATATGTTTCCCGGACATTAACTGTAGGGCAGGAGTACTATATAAGGGTATGGCCTTACAGTTATTCTAACAACGGCACGTACAGGATTGCGTTCAATACCGGAGGAGTCCCGCCCGGCATAACTGCCATTCAACTTAATGCCAATACTTGGGCAGACGGCGCCATTCCCACATCGTCTGATGAGCAGTGGTTCAAGTTCACCGCTACCGCAAGCACGCAGTACATACATGTCAGTTTCGGCACGCTGACTTATATGTATGTTCAGGTGTATGACTCAAGCGGCGTTGCGGTTGATTACGAGAGCTATATAAATATAAATAGAAGATGTGTTTCCCGGACGGTAGCGGTAGGTCAGGAATACTATATAAGGGTATGGACTTCCAGTTCTTTTTACAGCGGCACGTACAGGATTGGGTTTAATGAGTCCGTTATTCCGCTGGACGATACAATAATAACTATGCTTACTGCCAATACATGGGCAGACGGCAATATTCTCACATCTCCTGGTGAACAGTGGTTCAAGTTCACCGCTACTGCAAGCATGCAGTACATACACGTCAGTTCCGGCACGCTGACTCAAATGTATGTTCAGGTGTATGACTCAATTGGCGCTACAGTTGGAGGCGAGGCTAGTTTAGGTAACGGTAGTATTTCCCGGACGGTAGCGGTAGGGCAGGAATACTATATAAGGGTATGGACTTCCAGTTCTTCTTACAGCGGCACGTACAGGATTGGGTTTAATGAGTCCGTTATTCCGCTGGACAATATAATAACTATGCTTTCTGCCAACACATGGGCAGACGGCAATCTTCCCAGGTATTCTGATAGGCAGTGGTTCAAGTTCACTGCAACCGCAGACACACAGTATATACATGTCAGTCCTGGCACGCTGACTAATCTGTATGTTCAGGTGTATGACTCAAACGGCGTTGCGGTTGGAAGCGAGAGCACTTTATCTGGTACAAGATATATTTCACGGACGGTAGCAGTTGGTCAGGAGTACTATATAAGGGTACAACCTTACAATTTCTACAGCGGCACGTACCGGATTGGGTTCACTACCTCCTCAACGCCGCCATCGTGACGGATAGGCATAGAGCCGTTATCGCTTTTTCGCGGCGTACCATGTCTTATGTGTTACGCAAGGGGAGGGATGGCACAATATGTCTTCCCCCTCTTTGTGATCTTTGTACCTTTGTGTTCTGCGCACTGTCGGTTGCCTAAAGTCAGCCTTGCTT
>NZ_BDHF01000104.1:0-4511 GCF_054786115.1 Treponema sp. R80B11-R83G3
TTCGCGAAAATACTGTTTTAACTTTTCGTGTTTCTGAAAAACACGGGACGGTTCTTCCATTGTTTTTCCTTAACGCTCCTGTTAAATGTTGTTTGCTTTTATAGCATATTATTTTATGTAACTTTATCGGGAATGGTAAAGTTGATCATCTGCGCGGCGAAACAAACGCGCCCATTACGCCTATAATGGGGATTTTTTTCTCGCATAAATCGTCTTTTTTGATTTTTGAAACCGAATAACCAATAGTCGCGGCGCTTACAGCGTACATTGCCGTTCCCACAACTGGGGACAGTAAAGAATCTGCCATGTGCATAATTATTCCTCCTTTGCGTTGCTTCTGAGACGCAAGACACCTTCATGGCATCGTTCTATTTTTATGGAAAAATTGCAGATACGGGTCATACCTTTATGGTATGGATTATATGGTATTTTATCAAAAGTCAGGAAAGATTGTCAAGCTTCTTATTCCTTTGCGCCTGCGTAACGCCAAAACGTTAATAACAGTATTGAATAAACATCATTCTATATAATATAATTAATATATACTAAAAATGGGGGCTTAAAAATGGGAAAAACAGCGCTTGCTCCGGTTATACGGATTGATGAAGAAAAGTGCATTAACTGTTATGCCTGCATTGTAATTTGCCCGGTTAAATACTGCATGGACGGTTCGGGAAAAAAACTTCTGATAAATCACGACATCTGTATCGGCTGCGGAAACTGCATTCATGCCTGTACCCATAAGGCAAGAACCTTTATAGATGACACCAACCGTTTCATGGACGACTTGAAACAGAATAAAAAAACCATTGCCGTGGTTGCGCCGGCTGTCGCTTCGTTCTTTACCGATCAATATCTCAATTTAAACGGCTACCTTAAATCTATGGGCGTTGAAGCTATTTTTGACGTGAGCCTTGGGGCGGAGCTTACTGTCTTGTCTTATATCAACTATATCAGAGAAAAAAATCCACGCATGATCATTTCACAGCCATGCCCGGCAATTGTCACCTTTATCGAAATTTACTATCCCAAATTAATTCCCTATCTTGCTCCGGCGGACAGCCCTATTTTGCACACAATAAAAATGATCAAAGAATATTATCCTCAATATAAAGATCATAAAATAGCGGTAATTTCCCCTTGCATTGCTAAACGGCGGGAATATGACGCAACCGGCATGGGAGACTACAACGTTACGATGCTTTCGTTAAAAAAACTTCTGGAGGATGAGGGGAAAAATCTTTCCTCTTTTCCATCGGTAGCATATACCGGATTGAGCGCGGAACGGGCGGCGGGGTTTCCAATTCCCGGAGGACTGTTGGATACCGCAGAACGTTTTGAACCGGGGATTAGGCGGCGTACCCTCAAAATTGAGGGAGTATATTCCATCTATCCTTATTTGGAGGAACTTCCCAAAGTATTGGACACCAATGCCAAACTGCCGTTGTTGATTGACTGCTTGAATTGCGAAAAAGGCTGTAACGGCGGACCAGGTACGGGGAATGCAGAAAAACCGCTGGCTATGCTTGAAGACCCCGTGCGAAAACGCGTGGCTAAACTGGAAGAAGATCAACATTACCCCCCAAAAGGAAAAGACCCATACAAAAAATACAACGATGTTTTGAACAAGTACTGGAAGAAGGGCCTTTATAACCGTAGCTACACTGATCTTTCCCAGAACAATACAATTAAGCATCCCAGCGAGGACGAAATAACTAAAATCTTCCATACCATGAAGAAATTCGACAAGAAAGATATATACAACTGTACTTGTTGCGGTTACGGAAATTGCAAATCAATGGCAACGGCAATTTACAACAAACTTAACAAACCGGAAAATTGCGCCCATTATATTCTTGCCTTGCTCACGGAAAAAACCAATACCGAAGAACTTAACCGTCAGCTTGAGGATCACATTAGAAGCGCGTCAGAGATTATTGAGGGAATAAACAGATTAATAAATAAATTGAACGCAGCTATCAGTACGCAAGCGGAAACAATAGCTGAATCTACGGTGGCAACCGAAAAAATGATAAGCTCGCTCAAGGATACTTCGGAAATGTCCCGAAAAAAACAAGAGTCCATAAAAGGGTTGATAGAAGACGCTACCAAAGGCCAAGAGTCCATGCGAAGTACAATTCAATCGGTTGAAGATATTTCCAAATCGGTGGACGGCATAGCGCAGGCGATTAAAATAATCAGCGCGATAGCGGCTAACACTAACCTGCTGTCAATGAACGCGGCAATTGAATCAGCTCATGCCGGTGAGGCGGGCAGGGGCTTTGGAGTGGTTGCCGGCGAGATACGCAGACTTTCTGACAGCACACGGGAAAATTCGCGGAACATTTCCCAGACGTTGAAAAGCATCATTGACGGAATAGCAGTTACCGAAAAACAATCCGATGACACAGGCAACAGAATTACCGGAATGGCAAAAGAAATCGGCAGTTTTGCTGAAACAATTTCCGGTTTGATCAATACCTTTAGCGAACTGTCGGCGCATAGCGGTGAAATTACAACAGCGTTGGACAGTCTTCAAAGCCAAAGCGACATGGTAAAAACCGACTATGCCGAAATACTGAAAATGACGGAAAGACTACGCACGGCAATGTATAACTTGACAATGCTGTCAAAGAAAAAGATTCTTGTAGTTGATGATGATGAAACTGTCCTTGCCATGACAGAAAGCGAGCTGAAAAGTGAATACAATGTTACCGCAGCCAAATCCAGCAATGCGGCTTTGGACTTGTTCTTACAGGGGTATATTCCTAATTTGGTTTTATTGGATTTGGGTATGCCCGGAATGGGAGGTTGGGACGCCTTTACCAGAATACGTAACATCAGCAGCTTACACCGAACCCCGATAGCGATATACACGTCATCAAGTGACCAGAAGGACAAGGACAAAGCGGAGGAACTTGGCGCGGTTGATTACATGCAAAAGCCTCTAAGTAAAGAAGAACTGCTTGAAAGGGTAGCAAGATTGGTAAATTAATTTTTTGTGTCGGAGGAATTAAATTTAGGAGATATAAACGGGTAAAATGCAAATCTTGCAATGGATTCTAGCGGAATTCCCATGGCTCCTTTATAAATGTTGGAAAACATTACTTAGCCTTTTTCCGTATCTGGTCGGCGGAGTGATGGTTGGCGAGCTTTTAAAATTTACTTCATGGACAAAAATTATTTATAGATGGGTATCCAAGTCGCCGGTGGTCTCGGTAGTATCAGCGTCAATCATCGGCATTATATCGCCGCTTTGCACTTACGGGACAATCCCAGTAGTGATTGAACTGTACAAAAGCAAGGTGCATATTGCGCCGCTTATAGCTTTCCTTGCCGCCTCATCGCTGATGAACCCGCAGCTTTTTATCATGACTGCCGGCGGCATCGGAATGGAAATGGCGATTGCCCGCACGCTTGCCGTATTTCTGTTCAGTTTCTCTGTGGGAATGTTGTCGTATCTCATTCCCGAAAAATTTATGGTTAGAAAAAGCATAAATTTTTACAACGATGCCTGCGAAAGAATCGCAAACCGGGAAAAAAAATTATTCATCGTTAAGCAATACTTTATCAACTGTTTAATGAATTTAAAACATTTAGGGGTCTACCTGCTCATCGGCATATTTCTGGGCGTGGTTGTGGAGATGTATATACCAAAAGACCTGATATATACCGCTTTCCGGGCGGGGCGTATACAGTCCATACTCGCCGGAGCTTTATTGGGCATACCCCTGTCTCCCTGCGGCGGAGCCGCAATACCGCTTGTCAGCGCTATGGTGATTAACGGCATGGGCAAAGGAACCGCGCTCGCCTTTTTTATAGTCGGCCCCGCCACACGCCCTACGCCGCTTATCGCTATGGCAACATTGTTTACCCCCTTGTTCCTAGTTGGGTATTGCCTGTTCCTTATTGTTTCAGCGGTATTAATGGGGTTGGTTTATGTGTAGATTGGCGTTATTATTATAGAAGGAATGTTATGAAAAAGATTCTATTCTTATTAGCAATTATTCTTACGGCGTGTTTTACCGTTTGCAAAGACAAGGACGACACGGACAATCGGGATAATACTGACAACCATGATACCGATGATGAAACCATCACCCTTGGGCAGGACGATTTTATTGCCTACTTTACTGAAACTCCGCCTGTAATAGATGGAAACGGCAACGACGCGGCATGGGCAAAGGCAAACTGGCAGGATATTAAATACGCGTGGATGTATCAACCGCCGAAGAGTCTTCCCACTGGAGCCGCAGTTGACTCAAACGGCGCAATACCAAAAACCGCTGATTTTTCGGGAAGGTTTAAGGTGGTATGGACGGCGGACAGGCTGTATATTTTAGCGGAAATTATAGACGACATAATATATACGCCCGCTACTAACCCGACTCAAAGCCCTGAGAAAAATGATTGTCTGGAATTGTTTATTGATGAGAACGCTTCCGGCGGCATCCGTACCTCTGATGGAGGAAATAACTTTTTTACCTACCACATGAATTTTGACGGCATCA
>NZ_BDHF01000105.1:0-4507 GCF_054786115.1 Treponema sp. R80B11-R83G3
CCCCCCCGAAGAATCAGAGCCCCTAAGGGTTCCGTATTCATGTCGAAATAGCGAAAAATCATCAAACATATTTCCTGTAAAGCTAACTCCTTCCTTTTCTAATTCTCCCTCAATTTTTAGGGCGAGTATACATGCAGTGCTATTTCCCAGAGATTTAAGAGTATGTGTAAACAAAAAAGAATCCGCATCTCTCTTTCTTTTTAATTTCTTTACAACAACAACAATGACAATAATAATTATTACTACTACTATTACTCCCCCCATAATTCTTTTCTCCTTTAATATTCGTATTATCCTAAAATTATTACCAATTCTATACGAATTAGTTATATATCATCTTGTATGATGTTTGTATTTTTGTCAAGCATAAAAGATGATACTTTTATCATTCAATAAGGATAGGTTATGGATAAGGTGGAGGTTCGTGCCACTTTGGCGAGAAATATTAAGGCGTTTCGAGGTCGTAGAAACTGGTCTCAAGCCGATTTAGCCGAGCAATCCAAGCTTTCTATTGTTTATTTAAGCGATATTGAAAGAGGTAATAAATGGCCTTATCTGGATACTCTGGTAAAAATTGCGAAAGCTTTTAATGTCGAAGTTTATGAACTTCTCAAACCCGAAAATACGCAGTCTCTAACTACTGGAAAAATTCTTGCCAAATATAACGAAGAAGTAAATGCTATTTTAGAAAAATCATTTGAAATGGCAAAAAAAATTACATCGCGGTCTCTAATTGCACTACAAAAACAACATTTATCCAAATAAGAGCGAAACTTTTCTCTCCACACAGATGTAATGGTAGCAGGACACGCATATTTTACACCTTTTTTTTTGAAAATTCGTTAGAATAAGCCATGGAATTACTCGCTCCAGCAGGCTCGCCTGAGGCACTTGACGCGGCAATCGGCGAAGGCGCAGACGCCGTTTACCTCGGTTTGAAGGATTTTAACGCTCGTTTAAGAAGCGCCAATTTTACCTACGCGCAATTTGAAACCGCTCTGCGTTCCCTGCATAAGATGGGGAAAAAAGTCTATGTTACGGTAAACACGGTTTTTGAACAGCGCGAAGCGGACCGAATGTACCAGTTTTTAAAATACCTTGCCAATCAGGGGCCGGACGCGCTTATTGTTCAGGATTTCGGCGTTGTGGCAATGGCAAGAGCGGAGTTTCCTTCTCTGCGGCTTCACGCTTCCACACAGATGAATATCGCGTCGGCAAGAGGGGCAAACGCTCTTTCGCGCCACGGCGTTTCGCGCGTAGTTCTGGCGCGGGAACTCTCACTTGAAGAGATAAAAAACGTTAAAAGCGAAACTAACCTTGAGCTTGAAGTTTTTGTTCACGGAGCGTTGTGTATCAGCGTTTCGGGATTGTGCCTTTTTTCAAGTTTTTTAGGGGGAAAATCAGCTAACAGGGGGATGTGCACTCAAGCGTGCAGAAGATTGTACCATAAGGCGGGCGTGGAAAGCGGGGGCGAAAACGGCTACTATTTCAGCCCCAACGACTTGCAGCTTTTGGAGCGCGTGCCGCAGTTAGCAGTCGCCGGAGTCAGCGCCATGAAGATTGAAGGGCGAATGAAGAGCGCGTCCTATGTGGGAACTGTTGTTTCTGCTTACCGTCTTGTCTTGGATGCTTGCGCTCAGGGCACTAGTGCTAACGGTGCTAGTGCCAACGGCACAGAAGACGATATTCAGCGTAGTATTGAACGCGGACAGGAAATTTTGCGTAACGATTTTGCGCGGCCAAAGACACGGTATTTTTTTGAAGGCCGGATAAAAACCGCCGCGCAAGACAGTGAAACAGCGAATAACGGCGCTTCAGAAAATACCGAAGCTGAAGGCATTGACTGGCTGAACCCCGCGCAGGACGGCGGCACAGGCATCAGTCTTGGAACAATTTTAAAGGTAAAGGGTACGGGCGATGAAAGACGCGTCCTTGTCTGTCCGCCGGGAAGGATTTCTGTTTCCGTCAGAGATTCGGTGCGAATACACCACAGCGATGACTCCGGCAGAGTTTCTCATAAATTGACATTCGCTCAGGAAGACGGCGAACATTCCGGTTACTGGATTTCCGCGCCTGAGGGAAACATTGGCGACCATGTTTATTTAATTCAAATAAAAGAGAGGGCAAAGCGTTATGCGCCAATAATTACCAAAGTATCCGGCGGCAAGGGGCCGGGCAGGGAAAAAGCGCCGTTCCCGCAAATACAGATACGCCAACGTGAAGAGCGCGGCAAACATTCAAAAAACGCCGAAACTTTTCCCGAAGGACTGTACATCGCCGTTTCCCGCCCCGAAGATTTTTACGTTGTGCAGTCTTCCCGTCCGCAGAGAGTAATGCTTGCCCTGTCCGCAAAAAACGCGAAGTATTTGTTAGACGACAATAAACCGCCACTGCCGTTTAAGCCCGCTGAAATTATTTTAACGCTTGACCCGTGGTTTCCTCAGGATATAGCGGAATATGAAAATGGAAAAATAACGGAAGAAATCAGCCTGCTAACAGAAAAAGGTTATTATCAGTATGTATTGAATAATCCCGGACATTTTTCACTGTTTAGGGATTACGAAAATGTAAAATTGATAGCCGGGCCGTGGCTTTATACGTTTAATTCATGGGCACTCTCGTTTGTTTCCTCTCTCGGAGCGGATGGTTTTGTTTCGCCGTTGGAAAATAACAGGCAAAATTTGGAGCGTACATTAGGCGTAGAAAGCCATAACAGTGAAAAAAAGGGAGGCAAAAAACGGCAGAACCGCAGCGCGTTACATTCAAAATTTTTTATTATGGTTTTTGCGTGGCCGCCGTTATTCAATATAAAAGCAAATCTTGGTTCTGTCTTCAATTTTGATTCATTTGCAGATAACATGGAAGAAGAATTTTTACTTGAAACAGGCCCTGAAGGCTCGCGCGTTTACCCCAAAAAATATTTTTCTATTATCGATAAAATTCCGTTTTTAAAAGAAGCAGGGTTTGGGCGTTTCATAATTGATTTATCCGGTCAAGTAATAAAGAAATCCGACTACCGTGATTTAATGCGCTCGGTAAACGAAAGCGCCCCACTGCCGCAGTCGAGCCGTTTTAACTGGAAAGACGGTTTTTTTGTCAGTAAAACATGACTGTAGATCAATTATAACATTGATTTTTCAAATGCCAAAGCTGCCATTTGTATAACTGCGATATATTATTGTCAGGAGGTAAAGAATGACTACATTAAAAGAGGCAATTACCAATTATTTGGCATATTGCGAGTATCAAAAGAAACTGAGTGTAAAATCAATCAAGGCATATAAGATTGACCTTGAACAATTTCAACGGCAAACTGCATTTGAAAACATTCCTATAAAGACTGAAATTTCCGCATATATCACACATCTGCACAAAACATATTCGCCACGGACAGTTAAACGCAAAATTGCAAGCATCAGCGCATTTTTTAATTACCTTGAGTTTGAAGAAGTGCTTTATGAAAATCCAATGAAAAAGATTAATACAAAATTTCAAATTCCGCAATTACTGCCCAGAACAATACCATTGACATTAATTGAAAATATTTTACGCGTCGCTTACCAAGAGTTAAAGCTTGCACAAACCGTTTATGCGCTGAACACAGCCCTGCGAAATGCCGCAATGCTTGAATTGTTATTTGCTACAGGATTGCGGGTATCAGAGTTGTGTTCTCTTAACGTGGAACACATTGATCTGAACAACGGAGGAATTCTTATCATGGGAAAAGGAGCAAAGGAACGCATACTGCAAATCGGAAACCAGGAAGTTCTTTCGATTTTACGGCGTTATACCGAAGAAAATGCCGTGCGTATACGCAAGACAGGTTGGTTTTTTGTTAACAGGCTATCATCACGCATTTCAGAACAATCCGTCCGTTTCCTAATAAAACGACTTTGCGCAAAAGCCGATATTGGAAAGATAATAACGCCGCATATGTTCAGGCACTCATTTGCCACGCTGCTGCTTGAAGAAGATGTGGACATTCGCTATATACAGCGCATGTTAGGGCATAGTTCCATACTGACAACACAAATTTACACGCAGGTTACCGTTGAAAAACAACGCCAAATCTTGACTGCAAAACATCCCCGAAACAAAATTGTTGTTAATATGTGAAATTTTTGTTGACTAATTAAGAAAATGAGGGTACTATGAAAATATGGATGCAGGATAATTATTTATTATCCTTGAAATATTTAGGTCATACGCATAGGGACAGTGAATGTAATGAATATCTTCATATCTTTTTCTGGCGCAGCACGGGAAGAATTTGCAATAAAATTTTTGAACTTATTAAATAAATATGGCTTGTATTGCTGGTATGATCAACATGAATTATTATTAGGGGATTTCTTAGACGATACTATTACAAGACATGGAATAGAAACAGCAGAATACTGTATTCTTATAATTAATAAATCATATTTAAGCAGAGAGTGGCCTTGCGAGGAAGCGGTTAGATTATACGACAAATTAAAAGACAGAAAAACCAATGTCTACGCTCAAC
>NZ_BDHF01000106.1:0-4380 GCF_054786115.1 Treponema sp. R80B11-R83G3
GATATATAATGTATTATACTTATATGGAAATAATCTTTAAGAAGGTAAAGGGGATATAACAGTGGTTTTAAGGGATAAACTGCTTTTATGTTTTCTATTAATGATTATGCTTTTTTCTTTTTCTAAATGCTCGTCTCCGCCGCCTGAGTTTTCAGAGGACGACTGGTATGAGAAAACTCACGCGCCGGACAGCGCTCTTTTATACGCGAATAATGTCGCCGACGACGGCACGTTTTTTAACCCTTGGCTGGAAAGAGAAAAAAGAAAAGGCGGATATTTTAAAAGCAAAGGGCAATTTGAAGAGCCGTCCAACGCCCAATACGGCGCGGTACCCAATGATTTTTCTTATCTTTCAGATAACGCTTTTGACAGCATTACCAATGCCGGCCACGCTTCGATAATTATCAAGATGAACGGGCAGACAATTTTTACAGACCCGTTTTTTTCAAACGCGGCGATGATAGTGCCAAAAAAAGTTAAAATTAAATTTGATTTTTCCAAAGTCGCGGAAAGGCCTGTGGTGTTAATAAGCCACAATCATTATGATCATCTGGATAAGTATTCTGTAAAACAGCTTGCGAAAAAAAATGCGGTCTTTATCGTTCCGTTAGGCCTTAAAAAACTAGTTTCAAGTTACGGCGCGAAAGAAGTGCACGAGCTTGGCTGGTGGCAGGATATTACTATTGACGGTATTGAATATACGTTTGTGCCTGCCCAGCATTGGTCTCGGCGGTTAGGGCAAAAGGGCGGCAGTACTTTGTGGGGCGGGTATATAATTAAAGGCGTGAAAACAATTTATTTTTCAGGCGACACGGGTTATTTTATCGGGTTTAAAGAATTCGGGAACCGCTGGGATATTGATTATGCCATTATGGGGGCTGGCGCTTATGAGCCGCGCTGGTTCATGCATTACGCGCACATGAATGTAAAAGAGTTTTTAATGGCGGCACAGGAAACAAAAGCGAAGATTTCAATTCCCATGCACTTTGGCGTTATAAGTCTGAGCAACGAGCCTCTGCTTTATCCGTTATTTGAAATTGACAACGCGATTAAACAAAATCCCGAACTTACGGACAGTATACTGCCATTGAGAGTGGGGGAGTATGTAACAATTAGCAATTAGCAATTAGCAATTAGCAATTAGCAATTAGCAATTAGCAATGAACAATGTAGTTGTTTGTGATCTTAGCTTGTTGACAAATTGCTTTGCTTACTGCTTTAACTCATTATTCATGAATAATTAATACTTGCATTCTTTATTAAAAATTTATATAATTTCCATATCATGTTGGAAAATTTATCCCATCGTGAACGGGAAATTTTTGACTTGTTGCTTGAAGGCGTTTCGCCAAAAGAAATAGCCCATAAACTTAATATAAGTAATGCTACTGTAGATTTTCACCGCACCAAAATTTATAACAAGTTGGGTGTTCATAGCATACAGGAACTTTTTGCCAAATATTCAACCAATATTAATATTCCTCCCGAATCTGAGGCCGCGTTACCTGTTTCTAAGACCAAAAATCAATTTGCTAATTCCGTGCAGGAAAACGGTATAATACCGGCTTTTAAACTAGGTTTTTACGGCTCGACTGACGAGGAAACAGGAGGCTCCTCTACTGCGGAAGTATATGCAGCTAAGGAAGATATTGACGGAGAAACCATCGATAGCGTTTTAAATATCAAAATAAAAATGGCAAAAAGAGAAGGCGAAAATGAATATGCGCAGGCGTTTACCTACAAATACGATATTATTAAACGATTAAGGCAGGCAAACGGAATACGGTTTAAGGCGAGGGGAGACGGAAAATCGTGGTATTTGGAATTAAAAACAATAGAATCAACTGCGGAAACCTATTGGACTAATTATCTGTATGAATTTGGAACCGTCAAGGATCAGGTAATCGTTGTTGATATACCATATTCAAGTTTGTATCTGACCGAATGGGCGGAAGAAAGATATTATTTCGATTTTAACAAAGAGACAATAAACGGTCTGGATATTTGCACAAAACCTTTCAAACCGGGAAATATTAACTTTTTTTTACAGATATTCGATTTTGAAATTTATTAATACGAAAAAACGGCAAATTTACACTTAAAATCCATTCAAACTATGTAAATCCCTAGTTTCCTTTTTGGGGTAATTTATTTATATTTTAATTTGGGAGAATTTTATGAAAAGCACAGACAAATTGAAAAATATCAGAAGAATAATTGAGATTATCGCCCTTGTAGCGGTAATCGGATTTTCAATGGTCACTTGCGAAGATGGTAATGGCAAAAACAATGACCTGCCGCCACCGCCTAACGGAGTACCAACAGCATCCGACTTTACCATAGTCGGAGCGACAACCGCCTATTTTGACGGTACGCAAAAAGCGGTAACCGTTACGCCCAAAACTGGTAAAACCACAGGAGATGTAACCGTTTACTATGAAGGAATAGGCGGAACGCAATACAGTAAAATGGAATACGCACCTGTAGACATAGGAAGATATACCGTAACATTTGAAGTAACAGCATCGCAAGGTTGGGACAAGAAAACAGATCTGTACGCAGGGGTACTCGAAATTTCCAACGGCACGCCTGCCGTTCCATCAGGATTAGGAGCATCAATAACATCGTCAACATCAATAAATGTAAGTTGGAGTGCTGTAACAAGAGCCACAAGCTACAATGTTTTTTACATAGCCGAAGGCGGAGATGCCCTGCTAAAAGCAGGAACCGCAACAGGAACCACTTCATTTACCCATACTGGATTAACCGCCAATACCGTTTACTGGTATTATGTTACCGCCGTGAACAGTTACGGAGAAAGCGTCTATTCGGCATATAAAGCGGTTAAACTAGGCGTGCCTGACACTCCGGCAACCGTAGAAGCCGTTGCAATATCTTCAAGCAAAGTATCATTAAGGTGGTCTTCGGTTACAGGCGCTAGCAGTTACACAATTTATTACACAGCGAATAACGAAACAAATACAAAGGTAAAACTCGGAACAGTTACCGGAACTTCACAAACTACGAATAATGGTCAGGCAAATACCAACTATTACTTTTTTATAACAGCTGTGAATGCTATAGGAGAAAGCGACTTTTCAACAGTAGCGTCTGCGAAAACTTTTGCTTCCGACAAACCGGATGCTCCAATCAATCTGCGTCTTACTGGGGCTAGTGGAAACGCTATAGAAATACGATGGGATCCGCTTACTAACGACGGTGACTATAATTATAATGTATGGGTTTCATTGGAGTCTTCTCCAACCACAAAATATGGTCTTATACATGGACAAGAGAATAAAAGTACAGGTCTTTTTGCTATTTATGACCAATATTTATATTCCGATAGTTCCAAACGTACTATATGTTCAATTTATGGGTTAACTTCCAATACAACATATTATTTCTATGTTAATGCTGAGGTAAAAAGTTCGAATGTTATGGGTTATTTTTCTCAAGCTCTGGTTATTAAGACTGGTGCCCCAGTACCGCCTCCGCCATTACCCAGTACGCCGTCATCAGTACCGTCATCACCGCCTGCCGCCGCAAGCGCGGGACAAATGTTGTGTCCAAATTGTCATGGTTCAGGAGACTGTCAAGCTGATTATATGGGAAGTCGTTGCAGGGGTGGAACTGTTACGTGCTGGATTTGTTATGGAAGCGGTACTGTAACAAAGGGTTCTAAAAAAGAAACTTGTTCCGCTTGCAACGGAAGAAAAGAAGTAACTTGCAAAAGTTGTAGCGGATCAGGCAAATGCACAGTTTGTAATGGGAAAGGAAAAGTTTAGCAAAGAGAACGGCGACAACCAATCTTTACGGTGATTGTCGCCGCTTTACTGTGGGATTAAAATATATTACATTTAATTTTTGGTTAAGGAGTTTCGTATGAAAATGTTTTCTGTAAAAAAAATACAAGTGCCACCTATTATTACAATTTGCGTTGTAGCGATATTTATTATTTTGTTGCAGTCTTGTGTGACCACCGAAGAAAAAAAAGCGTTAGAAAGAAGAGACTTTTTGGTAAATAACGGAGGCTTGGCAATGTTTACCAAGCCACCGTTAGAAGGTGAAACAGTTTTGAAAACTTATGAAGATTGCTATATTCGTACTAAAACCGTGACAATGAGTGGTACAACGAATATTAGTAAATACAATCTATGGGTTAATTATCGTTTGGATTATCCTTCTGATCTTCATGAGAATTCATTTTCAGCAAATCCAGCCGCTTTTATTATACTTGCAAAAGCCGCAAAAGATTTTCCAGATATTGATATAAATGAAATGGATGTTCGTTCAGTAAGAAATGGCTCAAATTCGTATCGTATAAATATATCGAATTTGCTTAATGACACGAAAAAAGTAGTCGGTTATATCTTTTAT
>NZ_BDHF01000107.1:0-4647 GCF_054786115.1 Treponema sp. R80B11-R83G3
GACGGAAGTAACTCAGGATATATTTTTAAAATTGGATAAAGCCGGTTTTATCTGCGAAAGAACGATAGAACAGTTTTATTGTTCCAACTGCAAAAGATTTCTCGCGGACAGGTATATTCGCGGAGTCTGCCCAGTCTGCGGCGGTGCGGAGGCAAGGGGCGATCAATGCGAGGCTTGCGGCAAACTGTTGGACCCTACCGATTTAAAAGAGCCTAAATGTTCTTCTTGCGGCAGTACCCCGTCTTTACAAAAGACAAATCATCTTTACATTGATCTTCCGGCAATTAGGGAAAAACTTGAAGAATGGATAAAAATAACGTCAGTAAAAGGTTTTTGGGCGAATAACGCGGTACAGATGACGCAGGCTTGGATACGTGACGGCCTTAAGGAACGCGCTATAACAAGAGATTTAAAATGGGGAATCCCCGTTCCAAAACCCGGTTACGAAAACAAAGTGTTTTACGTCTGGTTTGACGCGCCAATCGGCTATATTTCAATAACAGGAACGTTAGGTGAGGAAAAGGGAAATTGGCGTGATTTTGTAAATTATTGGTGGAAAAGCCCGAATGAAACTGAGCTGTTTCAGTTTATTGGAAAAGACAATATCCCGTTTCATACGGTAATTTTCCCGTCCAGCCTTTTGGGCAGCGGGGAAAAATGGACAATGTTACACCACATGTCCAGCACCGAGTACTTAAATTATGAAAACGGCAAATTTTCAAAATCAAGAGGGGTTGGAGTTTTTGGCACTGACGTAAAAGGGACTGGAATCCCCGCCGATGTATGGCGCTTTTATATCTATTACAACAGGCCTGAAAAATCTGACGCTATGTTTACATGGAGCGACTTTAAAGAAAAAGTAAACGGCGAGCTTATTGGCAACTTGGGCAATTTGGTAAACCGCACGCTCTCCTTTGTTACGCGCTACTACGACGGTATTATTCCCGAAGGAAAGAGCGATGGCGCATTTTGGGCTGAAGTTGTAAGATTGGAAAACTCAATTACCGAAAAACTTGACAGGGCAGAGTTACGTGACGCTTTTAGGGAAATCTTTGAATTATCCTCGTTTGCGAATAAATATTTTCAGGACAACGAACCGTGGCGGCTGCGCAATGACGATCCCGAAAAAGCAAAAGCAGTAATACGCGACCTTACCTACATTGTCCGCGATTTATCGGTGTTAATAGAGCCTTATATGCCGCAAGCTGCGGAAAAAATCGCCTCATTTCTGGGCCTTAAACTTAGAAGCAATCTTAACTGGAAAGACATTGGAAAAGCGGACGGCATAGGGAATATTAAAATAAAAAGTGAAATTCTTTTTAACAAACTGGAAGATGAGTTAATTGAAACCTTACGCGTCCGCTTTTCAGGAAGCCAGAAAGAGAGGCAGGAGAGCGACAACGCGCAAGCCGCGGAAAGCAAGCCTTTTTCTTCAGTAGTGGATTTGCGCGTGGCAAAAATTGAAAAAATAGAGAGGCATCCAAAAGCCGATAAACTTTACATTGAACAGCTTGAAGTGGGGGAGGGAGTAACGGGAACGCGCGAAGAGCGGACAATTGTTTCAGGACTGGTGCCATTTTACAAAGAAGAAGAATTGCTTGGAAAGAAAATTATTGTCGCGTATAATTTAAAACCCGCAAAACTTCGCGGCGTTGAATCGAGGGGGATGCTCCTTGCCGCCGGAGATAAGGGCGGCGCAGGCCCCGACGGCCAGCCCGTGGAGCGCGTTGAGGTGCTTGACGCGGGAGACTGTCCCACGGGAACGCGGCTTTTGCCCGAAGGCGAGGACGCGGTCTGCGCTCTTGCGGAAATAGACATCGACACGTTTTTTTCGTATCCGATTGCCGTGAAAGACAATACAGTTTTTTGCGGAGGTAAGAAACTGTGCCTTAACGGCAACCCTGTGTGCACTAAAATAATTCCCGAAGGCGAAGTGCATTAATACGAAATATATGGAAGACATATCCGCCGTTAAAACAGAAAATATTAATACTGCAAGCGAGAAAAAAACACCGTTTATCTCCAACATAAAAGAAGCCGATCTCTCCGTCTGTGAAAACGCGGATTCTTTCTTACAATCGTCAATGTGGGGGGAATTTAAATCCCGCTTTGACTCAACCGCGAAGGCTTTCCTGATTGATTGGCAAAAAGGAGAGACTTCGCAAACGCTGCCGCTATTGGCGCTTTGCCGCCGCTTCGCTTTAGTCTTTGGTTTTGACTTCTCATTCGCGTATATCCCTTGGGGGAGTCTTCCTGATTTTTTTCCCGCCGAAGACAGGGCAAGAGCCCTTGCTGAGCTTGCCGTAAAATTAAAACAGTTTCTTTCAAAAGACACCGCCTTCATCCGTTTTGAACCTCCGTGGCATTACAAAGACGGCGATGAAAATTTTAAAAATGAATCCGTCATGTTCACCTCCGCAGGTTTTAAAAAAGCGGCGGCTACAGTCCAACCGCCCGATACCGTCATCGTCAATCTTGCTCTTTCGCGTGAAGAAATACTCGCGTCCATGAAACCAAAATGGCGGTACAATGTTTCTTTAGCGGGAAAAAAGGGAGTAAAAGTCAACGTCTGCGGCGTAAAAGATATCGAAATATTCTATAATCTTTTAAAAGAAACGTCTGCAAGGGACGGCATCGCCATACACGGAATTAATTATTATAGGACGCTTTTTGAAGTATGCGAGAAACAAAGTAAAAAAAATCAATTTATCCGTTTGTATACGGCGGAACATGAAGATGACATAATAGCGGCTATTGTCGTTCTTTTTCGCGGAAAAGACGCGACATATCTTTACGGGGCGTCTTCTAACAACAAACGAAATTTAATGGCCCCTTACGCGCTTCAATGGAAAGCCATGCAGGACGCTAAAGAAACCGGATGTATAAATTATGATCTTTTCGGCATACCTCCGAATGAAGATCCCAATCACCCTATGGCCGGCCTTTACAGGTTTAAAACCGGATTTGGCGGGCAGATCATACACCGTCCCGGAAGCTGGGATTATCGGTATAAAAAGGTAATGTACAATCTTTTTAATAAGGCGGAAGCCCTGCGAAAAAAATTGCGCGATTTAAAAAAGAAACGATAACCTATTGCAAGACATTTGTATCAACTGTATTATTTATATAAGGAGTAATTATGGCCTTTGCATTAAACACTTATCCAATCACCTACCGCTCAAGATTTTCCGATGGAAAATGGAGCGAGGAATATTTGGAAAAACCGCACAAGACACCGGAAGAGGAAGCGGCTATGAGCGATGAAGATCGCGCAAAGCTGGAAGATTCCCGTAACTGTTACGGGGATATGCCTCTTGTCAACTACACAAGCCAGTACGGGTTAGCGTGTTTTGAAGGACTAAAAGCCTTCCCGCAGAAAACCGGAAAACTTGCCATCTTCAGGCCGGATCAAAACGCCCGTCGTTTTTACCGCTCGATGGAGGGAATGTGCATGCCGCCTTTCCCCGTAGAGACATTTGTCTCCGTTTGCAAAGAAACAGTCAAACGTAACGCCGCTCTTGGTTTTAAACCGTCCTATAATAGCGAGTGGGAAAAAGATTCGTATATGACGGCTGACGCTGTTTATATCAGACCCTTTACTATCGCGGAAGGCGGTATCGGGGTAAACCTGTCCCATGAGCCTTATGTGATGGTAATCAATACTCCCGTAAGCGCTTATTTTTCATCCGGCAATTCGGACGCTGTTGTTTCAGATAGGATCCGCGCAACGCCGAAAGGCACCGGCTGGATAAAAGCCTGTTCAAACTATGTGATGTCAGCCCTCGCGAAATCCGAAGCCTTAAAAGCCGGCTACATGGAATGCGTGTTTTTAGACGCGACCCACCGCAAGTATATAGAAGAAGGCTCGTCATGCAATATCTTTTTTTACTTAAAGTCAGGCGAGCTTGTAACGCCCGAACTTGGCGACACAATTCTGCCCGGCATTACCCGCGCCAGCATAATAGAGCTTGCCCATGACAGGAAAGTAAAAGTGTCAGAGCGCAAAATCTCGATAGACGAAGCCCTTGAATCGACAAAGGAATGTTTTGTCAGCGGAACCGCCGCAGGAGCCACCCCTATTACCTCACTTACCTACAATGGCAAAAAAGTGCTGTTCAACAACGGCAAAGACGGCGATTTTACCACCGATATTCGCGACACGCTTAAAGGCATCCAATACGGTACTCTGCCTGACACAAAGGGGTGGATGACGCAGGTTATCTGAAAGATGGTACACTATGTATGCCCAAAGAATTTATTGGACATACATAGTGTAGCGGTAAATAGGCATTTTTCCCTGTTTTCTTGCAAAAAAGAGCATTTTCCCATGTATTTGTAATTTTCACTCAAAATAAATAATTTTATAGTATGAACCTGAAAAAACTGCAAAAAGGTGATATATTAGCAGTATGAGGCATCAAATGAAAGGCAAAGAAACCGCCCATTTTACCGATAAAAATCAAACTCCAAGCTTAAAATTGTCTGACCACTTTAGTGGTCAGACAATTTTAAGCCGTGATCGCAACACGCAACACGCAACACGCAACACGCAACACGCAACACGCAACACGCAACACGCAACACGCAACACGCAACAC
The DNA here is from genome assembly GCF_054786115.1 of Treponema sp. R80B11-R83G3. Classification (NCBI taxonomy): domain Bacteria; kingdom Pseudomonadati; phylum Spirochaetota; class Spirochaetia; order Treponematales; family Treponemataceae; genus Treponema; species Treponema sp. R80B11-R83G3. The sequence continues at coordinate 4,599 of NZ_BDHF01000107.1, forward strand.
GCAACACGCAACACGCAACACGCAACACGCAACACGCAACACGCAACAC
>NZ_BDHF01000108.1:0-4268 GCF_054786115.1 Treponema sp. R80B11-R83G3
ATAGACACATTATATGAAAAAGCCAATAACAAATTTATTCGCCTTTTACAAATAACGCCATTAATCCGGCTCTGGTTTTAACCCCGAACTTCTGATAAATATTACTGATGTGAATCTTGGCGGTACCGGGGGCGATACAAAGACGCTCTCCAATTTCTTTTCTCCCAAAACCTTCTTTTACAAGTAAATTGGCAACTTCAATTTCCCGTTGGGAAAGATCGTGCTGCGCAAATATATCGTCAAGATTAGACATTTCAAAGACAGGCGTTACGTGAAGCGGCACCTGCCGTTTTACCGCCGTAAAGCGCGGCAGTTTTGGAAAAAATAACCATCTTAAAGCCAAAAGCATAAACAACACGGCGGCAATTACTATGAACAGCACTTTATACTCCGTACCGTCAGGCACAAAAGGATCGATTAATGGCGAAAGGAAGGCAAAAGCAACGCTGAAAAAGATAACCGTCGCCGCCCCGTAAAACCAGAATCCGCCTGAGTACAATTCCACAATGGCGGTGGTAAAAACCACCCATGCCGTATAATGAGCAATAGAAATTAGTGTGCTCATAATCGTATTAAGGTACGGATAATTTTCGAATAACGGCAGGCAGGAGAACAGTAAAAACAAAATAATTGACGGAAACAGGAACCGGCGTATAAAGCGGTTTATTGAAAGCCCCGCTAAAAACCCTAAAACGGGAACCGCAACGGCAACTATCAAATAATTAGGATGGTATATAGCCTTGTCTGAATACAGCGGAAGCGCCCGCATATCCATCAATCCGTTCAGAATTGTAAACACGGACGCAAGCCCAATCAGACGCAGAATAACAGGCAAGTCAGTTTTAACAACCGGTACGGCAACCGCGTCTTTGTCTGCGCCGTTAGCCGGCTCATCTGCGGCAGACACATCACTGCCATGCACGGCGGAAGCGCGTACTAAATTCCGATAAAGAAACAAGCTTGCCACAGGAAAGACACCAGCTAAAACTACCATGCACCATTTGATAAATTTGAATACTGATACCGCGCCATTTAGAGGGTCTAAAGCCGCGACGCTTTTCTCCAACGGCGGTATGGAGTAATAACAGGCGAGGACGGAGCCGAGCAGGGCCGCTCCTAAAACAAGCGAACAAAATTTGCCTGTCCTGTTTGCCCGTCCGCCAACAACCGGTCTCTTCATCCACGTTAAATAGAACAACCCGTAGCACGTAGTAGTCAATATTCCCTCAGGAATTGCCATGATGCCTCTGATTGCCGCAGAGCCAAGCCATAAATGAAAACCAAAAGAGCGCAGAATAAATTCAAAGGCTATTAAAAAGGCGATAAAACAGATGCCGGAAAATAGAGGTTTGTCTTTTCCGACCGGTACGGGAAGGAACAGGGGGCAAAGAAACGCGCCTATTGCAATACCCAAAAAGTAGAAGATATAAACCGCATACATGACATATTTGGAATCGGAAGGCAAAAAATGAGCAAGCGTAAAACTTAAGTGCATACACAGTAAAATGCCAAAGATAGACAGTGAAGACGCAAGCCGCGCAAGGGGTAACAACAGCCCATTTTGTTTCATACAATTTTATTATACCACAATAGGCCTTTTGGCATATATGAATTTAGGCTTTTTTTGCAAAATAGGCCTTTTGGCATATACGAATTTAGGCTTTTTTTTGCAAAATAGGCCTTTTGGCATATATACAAATTGGTTTTCTGCGTTAAAATTTAAGTAGTAATTTAGCAACATAAGGCCGCGTTGCGGCTTTTGAAATTAATATTACCCAAAAGCAGGGTATCGGCAAGGAGTTTTATATGAGGAATGTAAGCAAATTTTTCGGGATTATCGTACTAATTGCGGTAATCGGATTTTCTATGGCAGCCTGCGGTGAAGACCAGGGTGATGATGACCCTTTTAAGGGTACTTGGATTAGGCAGCAAGATGGCGAGGACACGCAAAAAATTGTCGCCGCAAACAAAGCATGGCGCAGTTATGAGCTGGTTGATAACGAATGGATAGAGGATATACGCGGTATATATACAGTATCAGGAAATGAAGTAACCATTATATTCGTTGAAGTTAACATTAGTTTATTTACTTGGGATCATAATGGTCAAATGCCACAAACTCATTGGATAGCTTATGCTGAAGTGCCGGATGAGATAAAACAAAATTTTCCATCAGCGACAATGAAAACAACTGTAGAAAATAATCAATTTACCATTGAAAACGCAACCTTTACAAAACAAGACGGCGGTTCTAGCGGTAGTGGTAGCGGCAGTGGCAGTGGTAGTGGCAGCGGCAGCGGCAGCGGCAACGGCAACGGCAATCAGAACCAAAGCAGTACGTTTACACTGACTGGTTTCCCGAAAGATTTTAGTGGGAAGTATGCATTACTATACGTTCAGAGTGGGAATTTAATACTTATAGGCGCTCAAAATGTTAGTGTTAGTGCTTCAGGAATGTCCGGCACATTAGTTCAAATATCAAATGGAAGGGTAAATTTACCAATGTGGATAAAGCAGGGAAATAGTTTTATAAGATACCACGGCAATGACACTGTTTACGGTACTGTTATGATATACGATTCACCAAATGTTTCTGAGGGTAGCGATGAAGAAGCTATAAACAGGTATTTCAGTTCAATTACTTTCTCAGATGGCAGCGCTACTAAAACATGGGATGATGGGTCCTGGGATGCCCCTAACAACGGCGGCGGCGATCCTAATCAGACTCAAAACAGTACGTTTACACTGACAGATATCCAGGATAATTATAATGGTAAGTATGCATTGCTTTATGCTCAGGATAAGTATAATACTATCACTGTAATAGGCGCTCAAAGCGTTAGCGTTGGTAATTCAGGATTGTCCGGCACATTAGTTCAAATATCAAATCAAAGCGTAAATTTACCAATGTGGATAAAACAGGGTGATAATTTTATAAGATACAACGGTAGTGACACTGTTGAAGGTATTGTTAGGATATACAATTCAGCAAATGTTTCCCAGGGTATCGATGAACCTATAGCCGAAAGAAATTTCTCAATTAGTTTTCTTGATGGCGGCGCTTCTATGAAGTGGACTCCTATTCTTCCAGGCGGCGAACCCAGCGAAACCCAATTATTTGGGACATGGATAAGAGATGATGGTTTACAACAACTGACATTCAATAGCGATGGAACGTTTATAGTTAGTGAAAATGGTAATATTTTTAATGGGCAATTTGACGCCATTGATGATACTACTATTGCATTGCATAACTACGAGCAAATGCCGCCACCAAGACAGTTGCCGGAAGGGACTTATACTTTTTTTATAAGTGAGAACACCCTTACCATAACAGACAGTAATAATTCACAAACAACAACATATTACTTACAAAAATAATATGTGCCGTGCGCAGCCTTCCCCAAACAGGGAAGGCGCGCGGTTGTTTCATAGTTGCGGAAGGATATAAAATGCGTTATTGACGCCGCCTTATGACGGAATTAAAGGGAGATTATTGTATGAAAATTATAAGTTTGATTTTAGTTGTATTAATTTTATTTTCCGGTTGTACTTCTGTAGCGAGAGTAAATGCTCCTCGTGAAGTAGAACAGGGGGTTTATAGCGAAAGAAGACGGGGGATTTTCAAGTGTCCGCCGCTTGAAGCGGGTGCTAAATATAATTTAAGGTTTAAAGGCAACTATAAAAATGGCGGCTCGCTTTTATTAACAGACTCAAAGGCCGACAGTATAACAGTTTACGAACAAGTAATACCGCCATTGCCAAAGTAAGAACGGAAACTGAGAATGTGAATATAGGTTATAACCAAGTATGGACAAAGCAGACGTAATGATCAAAAATATGCCTGTGAAATACCCTATTGTACTGGTACATGGAATTATCGCTCATGACAGGCCGAGCGTTAATCGATATTGGGGTAAAATTCCAGAAACAATACGGGAAACAGGGGCGAAAGTTTATTTTGGAAATACCGATTCATGGGGCGATTATGAATCAAACGCGGAAATTTTAAAAACGACGATTGATAAAGTATTAGACGAAACAAACAGCGAAAAAGTAAACATACTCGCCCATTCCAAAGGCGGGCTTGATTCCCGTTATCTGATACGGAAGTACAATTACGGTGATAAAGTGGCAAGCTTGACTACGATTTCAACGCCTCATCACGGCGCGGAATTATCTGATTTTCTTCACAGGCAAAAAATTCTTCATACGCGCATTGTTAAAAAAGCGTTAATTATTTTTGGAAAATTATATGGGGATAAAAA
>NZ_BDHF01000109.1:0-6104 GCF_054786115.1 Treponema sp. R80B11-R83G3
CGTTGGAGTCTCTTCTAAAAACTCCCGCTACGGTTGTGGAAAGCCCTTGCCCCGGTTTTTCTTGTACAATCGTGTACTCGGCAGAAAAATCAACGCCGTAATAACTGACAAGCGCATCAACTTTCACTAACAGTTCTTGATCTGACGCTGCCTGAAGGGATACTGCTGTAAAAAAGAACAAAACCGGTAAAATTACACATTTAATTTTTTTAGACATCATAATGGTTCTCCTGATAAAAGTTCCGGCAGGTTTTTTCTGGATGCGCGAACAGATGGCAATAGAGCCATCACAAAAAGCACGATAAAAACCAACAAAATATTAACAATCATTGTCTTAGGAAGATACAGAGGCAAAAGCTTTCCGTTTTTCATAAAAATCTCAAAACCGGGAAACCATGAAAAAGATAACAATGAAACTGCCCAGCTTAAAATTTGAGCCAATATAAAACCGGCTATTAGCGAGATAAATCCTATGACAAGAACCTCGGTCCAAAGAACCAGTCGCAGGTCGCTTCCGTAAAAACCGATAATACGCATGGTACCCAGTTCTTTTGCACGTTCATGAAGTATCAATCTGTATGTAACTGCGGCACTTACAAGAATTATAAAAAGCATCATAACATACAGCAAATATGTAATAATATTCATAGCATCTAACAACTGTGATATTTCCGATAAATAAACTGGTAAAGTATACAAGAAAACCCTGATTCCTTCCCATGGACGGTCTCTTTCTAAATTCATTTGAGTCCTGTTGTAAACCAATGGACCTGTTTGTATCTGCTTTGATAAAACATTTTGTAATAATACGCGTTTATGTTCGGCGGTTTCCGGTTTATCTAAGAAGAAACCAACAGAAGAACAGTCTCCGTCATTAAAATCTATAAGCCGGTTAAGACTCAATCTGGAAATATATGCTTTATAATAACCAAATATTGATGTGTCTTTTACGATTCCATTTATAATAAACACTCCGGTATTTTTCTGCCCCCAGCGAGTTTCAGTTTCCAGAATAATATTATCCCCTATTTTAGCGCCAAGCTGTTGCGCTATCGGAACTGAAATGATAATATCTTCGTTACCTAAACTTGAGTTAACTGGTTCTTCAAAATTTAATTTATTCAGTAAATGCGCTTCCTTATCCCAATCACAACCCATCAAATATTTAATCTGTATTGCATTGCCGTTAAAATGAATAATACCGTCAGCGCCATAGATTGTCCGCAATACCGTATACTTGGGATTTATTCCCGCTTGATCAGCCGCATTCAGAATAGCCGATATTTCATTCTGTCCAAGACGGTGAGCATAATCTCTGGTAGTGTTAGTATCGTATCCAATTGCGACAATATCACCGGCGTAATGCGACTGGGCGGCATAATACACATTATCGTACATCCCATCTTTTATTGAGGTGATAAAAGTGACTACCGCAAAACCAAAGATCATGGCAGCCATAAGAAAGCCATAGCGCCTACGGTAACGGTACAAATATTTTAGCCCCAGTTTGAAAACGGCAAAAAACTTTTCCATAGGTCCCTTCTGTTATCCCCTCTGCACTGCCACTATCGGCTCTATCCGCACTGTTACTTCCACTGGATATAAAGATGCCGCCAAAGAAAATAATACCGCCATAAAAAATGAAACAACGGTAATTTGCGGTATGACTTCCAGTTTTAATATACGGCCGCCAAACAATGAAACAATCAGTTCATTTGATATATTAATACCAAGACTGTTAATCCATAATAGAAATAATATGCCGCCTAACAGTCCGGCAAAAGCGGCAATCAGGGTGATAATAAGATTTTCGGAGAAAACAAGAGAACGGATATAAGCGTCTGATGCGCCAATAGCCCTAAGAGTGCCAATTTCCCTTGTTCTGCGAAAAACGGTAATTAAAAGAATATTAATTACGGTAATAACGCCCGCAACGCATACTAAAAAAATTCCCGAATTGAACAATACCTGAACCAGCAGTGAAAGAATGGCGGAGTTTCCCGCCGCTACTCTCCAGTTTACCGCAGTTATGCCGAATGGCTGTATTTTTTTATTTATAGACGAGATAAACGCTCCGGCGGACACTCCTTTTTTCAGACGAAGAATAATAAAATTCCAGTCTCCACCGGTTTCCTGAACAGTTTCAGTTTTAGATTCTCTTAAATAATTTTCCAACACTTCCGCTGAAAATTGCTCTTCTTCCGATTCTTCGTTAGTTGCAAACGCTTCGCTAAAAATATCATCTGGATCAACTGTCAGAAGGCGGGTGGAACTTTTGCCTGCTTCAGTATTTATATAGCCGTCTTTGTTATAACTGCCCGCCACCTGTATTGAGTTGAGTACTCTGACAGTTTGAGGATCGATGATGATAATCTCATTCATAAATTGACCGGGATTTTTATACTCGTAAATTCCGACTAACGGAACTTCCCTGATTTTAAACCCCATAGCGCCGCCGGATGTTAAAAGCAACGGCGTGCCGATACTGGGACGCTGACCGCTGTACATTTTAATTCTTTGCGCCCTATCTTCCGTAATCATTGCGCCAAATTCACCGGCGCCCAAAAATCGGCCTTCCTTAAGAATAATACCGGTGAAAAGCGAAAAATATGATTCTGCGTCAATACCGCACAGTAAAACAGGCTCCCGAACATTCATGAGGTCAAGGAATGCTTTGCCGGATACTTGGTTTGTTATTTTGTCAATTTTAGGCTCGGCAGCTATAGTCTCCATGACTAAATTATAGGCAGGAAGGACAGGTAAGTTATAATAATCGCTGATAACGGGAGCATTTGCACTAAAAAGATTCATTGTAATATCCGATGTTTTTTCCAGTACTACATCGCCCGTAAGACTTTCGATATACGCCTGGCGAATACCTCTGTCTATCATTCCGATGACGCTGTTCCCGATAAAAAAAATAAAAGTGATAAATGCAATAAGTAAAATGATGATAATGTTATTTTTTTTGTTTCTTATAATATTGCGAATGGCCAGATACAAAACCATTACTGTTTTTTCTCCGATTTGATCATTCCGTCATGAAGAAAAACAACATGATTCGCCATTTCCCATATTTCCGGATCATGCGTGGAAAAAATAAAAGTTGTTTTTTCCTCATGATTTAATTTCTGCATTAAGTTTAATACCTTTTCTCCCGTAGCGGAGTCAAGATTTGCGGTCGGCTCATCGGCAATGACAATTTTTGGCATTGTTACAAGCGCTCGCGCAATAGCAACCCGCTGTTGTTCGCCGCCGGAAAGCTTCGCGGGAATATGATTTTTCCGCTCTGTAAGTCCTACTTCTTCCAACAGGTAATTTACCCTGTCACGGCGTTCAGCCTTTGTTCCGCCCTTTTTTGCTATTATCAGTGGCAGTTCCACATTCTCAAAAACATTCAAGACGGGCAGAAGGTTAAATGATTGGAATACAAAACCGATATATTCCCGCCTGAGCCGTGCCAGTTCCTGCCTGTTTTGATTGTTTATTTCCAGATTATTTATTTCCAGATAACCTCGGCTGCATTTGTCAATCAAGCCTATAATGTTCATCAATGTAGTTTTACCGGAGCCGGAAGGGCCTGCAATGGAAATAAATTCGCCTTCAGTTATTTCAAGATTAATGCCCTTTAAAGCTTGAATTTCAACATTGCCCATGATATATATTTTCCATAGGTCTGTTATTCTAATTATCACTGATTATATGCTCCTATATGACATTAAACTATGTTTATGTCTATTTTATTATCATATTTTACAGGTTCATGTCAAGGATTTTTATTTTAGGTTGTCTCTTTTAAGGTTTTCCTTGCCAAAACTTGAAAAAAAAAGGTAATTGAGTTATTATTACGCTATATCGAGGTTAAAAACGAAGGGCATTATAGGTTTCTTTCTTTGGCATATAAAAAAGACCGGGCTGATACTAATCAGTTTTATACGAAGAAATAGATTATTGTATCTTTTTGCCAGGACTTTAGTCTCAATAAGAAAAAATGGATTCAAGGCAACAATAAAGAGACTTTGTGTTTATATTCAAAGAGATTTAAAGAATAAATTTTCTTCACTTGGAAGAGAATTATTTTTATCAATTAGTGAAAGGTTCTCTCAGGAAAACGCGATGTTCTCAAGGCAAATTAAAATCAGTATTATAACACCGTTATTCAATACCAATGTTGAACACCTTGTAAAGATGATAGATTCTGTTGAAGCCCAAACATACATTAATTGGGAATTATGTTTAGTTGATGGAAGTGACAAAGGTCACGAAAATGTCAAGCATATTTGTGAAGATTATGCATTGCTGGATAATAGGGTAAAATACAGGAAACTTGATGAAAATTTAGGCGTATCAAACAATTCAAACAAGGCAATAGAAATGTCAAGCGGCGAGTATATCGGGCTTCTGGAGCATGATGATGTGCTTCACCCTTCTGCCTTGTATGAAATAATGAGTGTAATCTGTAAAGAAAACTGCGATTTTATTTATACAGATGAAGCGGTATTTTCTTCTAACGGAAAAATAACATTAAAGCATTATAAACCTGATTATGCCGTTGATACTTTGTACTCGCACAATTATATTAGCCGTTTTACGGTTTTTTCAAGGACTCTCATGGAGAAGGCGGGATTATTCCGCAGTGAATTTGACGGAAGCCAGGATTATGATTTGATTCTTCGGTATACTCATAATGCTTCTAAAATAAGGCATATTTCTAAGCTGCTGTATTTCCATAGGAAGCGTGAAAAATCAAATATTGACAAAAAGTTAAATGTTATTTTATCGGCGGAAAAAGCAATATCCGAGCATTTAGAAACCATAGGAATACCTGCCAAAGTTGAAAGTAAAATAGGGCTTCCCGGATATTACAGAATTATCTATAAATTAACAGAAATACCGTTGGTCTCTATAATAATTCCGAACAGGGATAACGCTTCTCTTTTGCGTAACTGCCTGTCATCCATAATGGAAAGAACAACTTATGGCAATTATGAGATTATTATTGTCGAAAATAATAGTTCCGATATTGCCACTGAAAATTTCTACAAAGAATTAAAACGATATACCAATGTTCGTATTGTACACTGGAAAGGAAAGGAATTTAATTTTAGTGAAATATGTAATTTGGGTTTTAAGTACGCAAACGGGAAACAACTGTTATTTTTAAATAATGACATTGAAATAATTACGCCTAATTGGATTGAAGAGATGCTGATGTTTTGCCAAAGAGACGATGTTGGAGCGGTGGGAGCCAAGCTTTACTTTAGTAACCGGTCTATTCAACATGCCGGGGTTGTATTGGGGGTTGAAGGAACAGCCGGGCATATTTTATACGGAGTGCCTTTTAATTATACCGGATACATGGGAAAATTACAGATCGTCCAGAATATGAGCGCTGTAACTGGTGCTTGTATGATGGTCAAAAGAAAAGTATTTGAGGATGTGGGGCTTTTTCCGCCTGAATTTCATAATTCGTACAATGATGTTGATTTATGTATAAGAATCAGAAAAGCCGGATATTTAATTGTCTGGACGCCCTATGCCGAAGCCTATCATTTTGAGTCAAAATCACGCGGATACAATATAACGCATGAAAAAAAGCGAAAATTAGCCGCTGAAATGGCCCTATTTAAAACAAAATGGAAGAAAGAACTTGCTGCTGGGGATCCCTATTACAACTGTAATTTTTCCCTTGATAGTGCCAATTATAGAATTAAGTAAATATTTTGATTTTCCTTTAATTAATGGAAAACTTTAAGCATTGACTGATTAATGAGCATAATATATACTAGTTATTTGTGAAATATGACTAAATTTGACTGAAATTTTATAGTACTGTTGGTATATTGTGGGTGTTATACTGGCAAATTCGGCAAGCCTGTTTCGGCGGCGGCTGAGTTTTTTATGGAAATTTTTAAAAAAAACCGTTTTTGGACGGTAAGGCATTTGTTTGGCTTGATTTTTTAGATAAAAACAATCGAGTGCCTAATAATTTATTAAATTGAGTTATAGAAAACAATATGAATGTTATTAAAAAAACTATTTCACGCTTACAAACTCTGCTTAGATATAGGGAACTTTTTTTCCAACTTGTATCCCGTGATATA
>NZ_BDHF01000110.1:0-4255 GCF_054786115.1 Treponema sp. R80B11-R83G3
GATCAAAATAAAAATCAATTAGATCATTCTAATGTTCATTGGGTTGAGTTGCACTCAAAAGAAGGGTATAGGCGTTTTAAGAATATTTTAGAAAAATTAGAAATACCTCATAAAGATTTTTCAAATAATATTGATTCAAAACTTGATGTTATTTTTGGAGATATATTTTCTGAAAATTAATAAAAGGAAAAATAACTTCGCCTAACAGGTCGGTAACTGCTTCGCCGCCTTACGGCGGCTCGGGCTACGCAAAACGCTAGTCGGGGCTACGCCCCTTTGTGGCGTTTCGCTCCGCCACATTTTTGCTTTTGCGAGAAACTGCTTCGCAGTTTCCTTATCGCAAAAGCAAAAACGTCAGTTACCGCCGAAACGTTAAACGCCAGTTTTGTAAGGCAAAATAAAATTTTACCTAAAAGGGCTAAGCGTTACCTACAAACGGTGCCAGATAAGATGATTTAAATAATTGATCTAAAATTTATTCGATTATGGCTGTTCGCCTTCTTCAGAATACGCTTAGTATCAATAAAACTAAAATTATTCCATAAAGGTTAGACGTATGCCGCAAAATATAAATAATAGAGTTTGGGCATATTATTTTAAACAAATTTACTCAAATTTGGGCTATTCGCATACTTCAGATTATGTTTGTTATCATTGAAAAATAAATTTATTACATATAGGCTAAACGTTACCTACAAACAGCGCAAGGAAAAATGATTTAAATATTTGATCTAAAATTTTATTCGATTATGGCTTTTCGCCTTCTTCAAGATACGCTTATTATCATTTAAATATAAATTTATTAGATTATGGCTGTGCGTCTTCTTTAAAACGTTTAATAATATTGGAATATAAAGTTATTTTAAAATATATACTTAAAAAATAATTAAAAAATGATATAAAACATTTATTGGAGCAAAACCGGCGTTTAACAGGTCGGTAACTGCACGCCGCCTGACGGCGGCTAGGCTACGCAAAGCACCAGTCGGGGCTTCGCCCCTTTGTGGTGCTTTGCTCCGCCACATTTTTTTGCGCCCGTAAAACCGCTTCGCGGTTTTCATCATCGGGCGCAAAAAAACGTCAGTTACCGCCAGACGTTAAGCGAAATACCACTGAAAATTTTATATGAAAAAATATTCAAAAAAACACTTGAAAAGGTTAAAAAAATGATGTAAAATTCTATTTATGAATATTGAAACAATAAATGCCTTGGAAAAGGCTATAAAAAACGAGAATTTACTCAAAAAATACAACCTTGAGAGAATAGGTGTGTTTGGCTCATTTGCGCGAGGGGAAAAGGCAAATGATATTGATTTTTTTATTGACTCGGAGAACTATAATATTAAGAATTTAGTAGGTTTAAAAAATGATCTCGAAAAAATTACTGAAAAAGAAGTAGACATAATGATTAAAAAGTATGCTAATCCAATAATTTTACATCGTGCTGAAAAGGATATGAAATATGTTACCCAATGAGAAAAATGATTTATTATATTTGTTAAATATTTTGGAATATATCGGAAAAATATGGAAATATACCGAAAAAATAAATGATGCGGAAGAATTGTTTGAATTAAATGAACAAATGAATCTAAATGCTTCACTTACATTATTGGTAAATATAGGAGAAAATACTTCAAAGACAACCGAAGAATTAAAAAATGATTATCCGAATATTGAATGGCAAAAAATAAAGGATTTTAGAAATAGAATAGTGCATGATTATGTCGGAATAGATTTGGCTATAGTATATGAAATTATAACAAATGATTTGAAAATATTAAAACCAGAAATAATAAAGATAATAAAAGAAAAAATAAAACAAAAAATATTTGACATTGAAGAAATAAAAATATGTAAAGAAAGTAAATATTATAATAATATAGAATTTAATGAAATATTGTAGAATGAAATGGTGGTACGTCGTCTAACAGGCCGGTAAACGCATCGCCGCCTTCGGCGGCTCGGGCTACGAAAAACCGTGTTCGGGCTTCGCCCTCTGCACGGTTTTTCTACGCCACATTTTTTTGCGCCCGAAAAACCGCTACGCGGTTTTCTTCATCGGGCGCAAAAAAACGTCGTTTACCGCCGGACGTTATGCGAAACACCACCACAAAGATATATAAGAGCAAAACATAACCAGCGATATTAAATTTAATGTATAAATTAAAGGTTTTATTGCCGGGCAACCTTCAAAAAACGGTAAAAATAACCCCAAAACGGCACTTGAACAGTAATATTGAAATATGCTATTATAATTCAATTAAACTTGACGGTAAAAGGGGCTTGTTTTGGCAAAAAGTAAGGCGGTTAAACAATATATTTATATCGTTCAGGCATCTTTAGAACCTTCTAAATGTAAAATCGGAAAAACAAATGATCTGGAAAGACGTTTAAAAGAATATGATAATATGACTGGTAAATCTAAAGAGAACAAATACCAGTATTTATTCACTTGTGAGGTTAAAAATATGGCACAGGTGGAAAATGACATTAAAGAAAAATATTCTTTTCTTAGGGAAGAAAAAAGCAAGGAAATATATTTTTATAATACTCCATTGTTTAAGGATTATGTTAAATTCATTAAATCCCATAAAATGTTTGTGAAAGAAATATTTATTAAAACAGAAAGTAAAAAACAAATTGTAAAAATAATAAAGAAAACAACTCCGTCTCTTGAAGAAAGAGGTGTTACAAGAAAGGATTTATTGCAAAAAGCACAAAAGATAAAAAATGACGAATTTTATACAAGATACGAAGATATTGAAAAAGAATTAAAAATGTATAATAAAAATATTTGGAAAAATAAAACCGTATTTTGTAATTGTGATGACGCCGTTGATGATGACGAAAGAAATACGTCGGCATTTGCTATATATTTCATACACTACTTCCAATATCTTGGATTAAAAAAACTAATATGCACACATTATAGCGGTGTAGTGGATTTATTTAATCAAGGGGCAAAAGGGTATATATTTACAAAAGACGGTTTCAAAGAATTTAAGGAATATCCCGAAGGTTATACCGGCAGTTTTGATCACCCTACTTCGTTAAAAATACTTAAAGAAGAAACTGACATTGTATGCACAAATCCGCCGTTTTCAAGATCGTCAGATTATTGGGAATTAATTATTAAAAGTGGTAAAAAGTTTTTAATTATATCTGCAATGACTAATCCGGTAACTACGGCATTTATCCCTTATTTTATGGATAATAAGGTATGGGCTGGATTTAACAGAGTGGATTTTTTCTTAAATCCTAAAAAAGAATTAGTAGAAAATAGGGCATATTGGTATACAAATTTCACAATAAAAAATAGACCAAAATATAAATATTTAAAAATAATTCCCTTAAAAGAGATACCCGAAAAATATAAAAAATATGATGATTCAAAAACATTAGTAGTGGATAATTGTTACATACCTAGCGATTATAAAAAATCTATAGCTATTAGCATATTCCCCATTTTTAACGGTATATTGGAAAAGGGGTATAAAATTATAGATGGTAAACAATATTTTCCATATATAAATGGTAAAAAGTGTTTCGCAAGGGTATTGATAAAGAAAATATAAAGCATAACAAATCGGCGTAGTACGATATGGCGGCGTGTGGTGGTGCATCGCATAACAGGCCGGTAAACGCATCGCCGCCTTCGGCGGCTCGGGGTTCCGTTCGGCTAGGTCGCCTAAAGACGCCCACGCCTCACTCCACCCACATTTTTTTGCGCCCGTAAAACCGCTTCGCGGTTTTCCTCATCGGGCGCAAAAAAACGTCGTTTACCGCCAAACGTTAAACGACAATTTTTTTACCCCAAATTTGTCGTCGCTCCGTGCCCTCCATGGCACGGGGAATTTGTTGTTTTAGGGTTTAGGAGAAGAAAAAATTAAATGCGCCGTTGGCGCAAAGAAAATTTAAGGAGGATTTTATGAAAATTATGAGAAAATTTTTTCTTGGGTTGGTTGCTTTGGTAATGGCATTTTCTGCTTGTGGCAGTGATAACACCGACAATGGTGGTGATCCAAAATTGGCAGGAACAATTACGCTTTCACTTACACAATTACCACAACATGGATTAGACGGAGTAGTACGTTATGGAGACACATTAACCGCTGTTTTAAACAGTAGACTTGTTCGACAACCCATTATTTACACCTGTTTTCAAAATTAATAACACCGCAGATTAAAGACAATCTAAGCAGATGCCTTTTACAGTGATTCCTATATGGATACGCCATAATTTAAAATGTGT
>NZ_BDHF01000111.1:0-3838 GCF_054786115.1 Treponema sp. R80B11-R83G3
TATGGACCGGATAAAAGACCTGAAATTATTGAATATGATATAAAAAAATTATTGGAATAAAAAACGAGGATAAATAATGATGTACGCTTGTCCATCGAGCCTATCTGGTTTTTTGTGTAAATAAAAATCCTATTGTTTTTTCCATTCTTATTTACACAAAAAATGTTATGGGTTCGAATTAATTTATATTGAGTCCCCATTTTTCCGTCCGCTTGCCATAGCTTTGGACGCCTCAAATAAAGATTGTTTCTTGTAGTCATTGTTCCAACGGTTGATCCCGATGTAATCAAATATGACTGCTCCGGTGTGCCGACAGAAACGGTCCATTTGTTCAAGACACGAGAGCATTCCATTACCGCTGCCGCCAGGCGAAGCGACAAGAAGAACCTGCTTGCCGGAAAAAGCCGGTTTTCTGTCACGCTGTCCTCCCCATGGCATATCAAACTCGCAACGGCGCAAACGGTCAAAAAAACATTTTAAGCTTTCCTCCGCTTCACCCCAATAAACCGGAGTAATGAAGCAGAGCATATCGGATTCATGCGCTTTGTTTTGCGCTTCGTTAAATCCGTCATCCCCAAAAGTGCAAATGTGCTTCTCCCTGCATGTTCCCCATCCATTACCGCAGACATGGCAGCGTTCCAATTTACCGACATTCACGATTTCGATATTCGCTCCGCCTGCTTCCGCCCCTTTTTTTACTTCTTCTGTAACGGCATGGCAAAGCCCGTCATGTTTTGGATTGCCGGTGATTATCAGGTACTTCATAATATCCTCCATAGTAAGAAATACTACCATACTTAAGGCTAGTATGAGCAGGAACTATGAGCAAAACCGAAAAAATCACAAGCTTTCATAAGGTGTCAAGAAGATTCTATGATAGAATACTTGACGAAAAAATCAATTTCTTCTATAATAATGACAATAGTTGAACGCTCTTGACAGGGAAAAGACTGGAACTCTGGATCTGCTTGTGGGGGTTCAAATCCTCCCTGGGGAAAGATTTTTAACTCCTTATGTTATAAGGAATTAGAAAGACAGTAAAACAATAACTACCGTAAAAACGGCGCTATTGCTTCTATTAAATACAGAAAATATTTTTTTTCCAATAGGAGGCATTATGCGCCGCAATTTTTATCTGTACCCAAACAAAAAGGGCTTTTCCATTGTTGAACCCGGAAACGGGTAACAGAGTCTGTTTCAGAAACACTATGCCGTATATTCCCATATTTTTAATTTGCCCATGACATTCAATATTGGCTTCTCATACAAGACAGAATCTGCCATTATCCAATGATAATTATTCGGCAAGGCAAAAACATCTTTTGAATTTCTAACAATGTCAACAAGTTCGGCTTCGCCGATTATCGCCTGTACCGGTAAGGCATAGCCATATTTTTTGGGTATGTTTTTAGAAGAGCTATATAGAGGCAAATGACTATCGGATGGATAATGTTTTCATTTTTTCTTGCTTGTATTCTGCCCTTTGTTTGTCGTTTTGTTCTTCTTTTGAGGTTTTTTGCTCCCTATTTTCTTTTCAGCGTTTTTGATTGCTTCCAAATACGCCTGTTCAACGGGTGAGAGTGTTTTAACTTGAAATTTACGATATTCGGCGAGGGCTTTTTCAACCGCTTTTTCATGCGAGACCGTCCCTGCGTTTTGCAAAACATTTTCTCCGGTAGAAGTAAAAATATTGTCCAACTGCCGGACATAATCTTTCATATACATAGGTTTATGTTTAATTGCCTGTATTTCCGCAAAATCAAAATATCCTGAAACAAGATTATTCAGTATTTTTAATTCGGTTTCGGTTAAATAATTTTTTGCCACGGAAATATCTTTTCGCGTCGGGATGCTTCCTGAAAATGTTGAAAGCCCCATAAAAGGTTTATCGCTGTTTGCCCGTTCAAAAATTATTTCTGCCGCCGTGTGTCCGTGAACGGCATAGTGCAAGACGATACAATACCTTTTCAGATGAGCGGATGTCGCGGATACGATTTAATAGTTCATACCAATACTCGCCGCCGCCGTTTTTTAATCGTTCGTCATCCATTGTAAAGCCTTTTACAATGTATTCTTTTAACCGTTTTGTTGCCCAAATTCTGAATTGCGTTGCAATGATGGATTTTATTCTATAACCTAAAGAAATGATTAAATCAAGATTGTAAAATGACAATTCTCGTTCAACATTTCTGTTGCCCTCAATTTGAACCTGTCGGAAATTCCGACAGGTTGCAACCTCATCTAATTCGCCCTCTTCAAAAATGTGCTTGATATGCTCAACTACATTAGTACGGGAAGTTTGAAAAAGTTCCGCCATTTGTTGCTGTGTCAACCAAACATTTTCATCTTCCAAACGAACATTCAAGGAGATATTATTTTCTTTGTTTTTGTAGATTATTATTTCGCCTTTATTTTCCATATAATTCTCCGATAAGCCAGTAGGCTTCTATCATTGCGGAGTTTATTGCGGTGTGGGCTTTGTTTCTGGTGGAGATGATGATTTGCATTATTTCGGTGATGTAGGTTGCTGTGTTTAAAAGCATTATAACCTTCTTAATTGTTTTTAAATACGGCGAATTCGCCATATTTATTTTTTTATGAACATCTATTTCTTTTATTCTCTCTTGTTATATTTCTTATATGAAGATGCAAGAACATTTTTCTTCGCTGATGTAGAAAAAATCTTATCTGCAATTTTATCTTTTATACTATAATCAATAGTCCTTGTTATTAAATGTTTATTTGCAATCAATCGAATTAAATTTGTAATGAATAAATCATTCTCTTTTTCTTTTAGTTTAATAGCTTTATCTACAAAGTTCTCTGTTGTTCCTCCATTTTCCTCCATAAGTAGATTTGCTATTTTTTCATTTGATGTCTGGAAATTAAATTCATTTAATAAATGTAACGTATCGACATTAGCTCCAAAGAATGCAACATTATCATAAAGTCCTAAACATATTGAAATTGCTGAATGAAAAAACATCTCCTCAATATCTTGTTTATTAATTTTATTTTTTTCATTTCCATCTGTTGAATTTATTATTTCATAAAGGTCATCAATCACTTTATCATACTGTTGATCATATGGTTTAAATAATGCATATAATATTCGGTTTGGAGCTGAATACATTAAATTAATAATTTTATTTTTTTCCGATAATTCTAAATTCACATAATGACTAATTAATGATTTTGATATAATTTCAAGATATTTTATAGCTCTAACAATTTTATTAGGAAATATATCTGCATCATTTTCATTGTAATCATAAATGCTTTTAAATTGAATTTCTTCATTCTCTCTTTCACGGAGAATTTTTTCTCTATTATCAGACATCTTTTCATTTTCACTTTTGTCTCTATCCGTAGATATATTAATATTAAATTCACAATGTCGATTAATAAAACTAATGTTGTTATTATCAAAATCCAATTCTGGATAATCATTTATAATAGATTCAAGCAATTCACAAATATTTAATGCAAATGCCGTATTATCACGTAAGAATGATAAAAACAATAAAATATTGTCATTTATTCCAAAACATATATTTTTAAAAATATACATTAATTCAGGAATATTAAGTCCATTTTTTTCAATTAGTTTATTTAACTTTTTTGCAATAAAATAAGCAAGATAATTTCTATTAAAAAATTCATAAATATTTTCATTGTTAGTTTCTTTAATAATCTTTGCTTTTATTACTGTAGAAAGACATTTTTCAATATCAATCTGTAATCCTTTGTTTTTATTTATTCTTTCAATGATATTTACTATTGTTTGATATGTAGTACGTTCATTTTTATTTTCGTGCATACAGAAAGCTATTTCTTC
>NZ_BDHF01000112.1:0-3807 GCF_054786115.1 Treponema sp. R80B11-R83G3
CCTTGCTAACTGCTCACTGTTACAGTAAAGGCGCGAAGATGCGTAATATATCTGAAATAACGCTCTTAAACTTTTTATCGTACGGGAAACCGCCTTAACGAACTTATTGACACCTATCCTGATTTTAAAACTCAGGCTCATTATTTGCAGGAATACGCCGGTTTTCCGGTATACGGAAATACAAGGCAGGAATATTTTCCTTCAGGCGAATCTTTTTTTAACAGGGTGCTGGAAGACCTTGAGAAAGCGCAAAAATATATTTTTATGGAATTTTTTATTTTAAAAGAAGGGCAAATGTTCAATTCGATATTAAATATTCTTGAAAAAAAAGCAGAAGAAGGCCTTGACGTGCGGATAATGTACGATGACATGGGCTGCTTTTTTACACTGCCGCCCGATTTTCCAAAAACGCTTAGGAAAAAAGGAATTAAATGTTATGTCTTTAACCGTTTCAGGCCGATTGTTTCTTCATTGCAGAATAACCGCGACCACCGTAAAATTATTTCGATAGACGGTAAAATCGCGTTCACCGGCGGACTTAATTTGGCGGACGAGTACATCAACGCGGTTGAACGTTTCGGCCACTGGAAAGACGCCGCGATAAAAATCGAAGGGGACGGCGCGTGGTCTTTAACGCTAATTTTCTTGCAGATGTGGAATTTAGGCTTTAAGGAAAAGGACGATTATCCGTCATTTTTTCCGTGGAAAGACAATATTATTGAACACACGGAAAGCGGAGTGTCTGAAGGTTTTGAAGCGTGGGGTTATGTGCAACCCTATGCCGACAGTCCCATTGACAAGGAAAACGTGGGGGAACACGTATATATCCAAATAATTAATCAGGCTAAAAAGTACGTTTACATCAACACCCCGTACCTGATTGTAGACGACAATCTTCTTTCCGCGCTAATACTTGCGGCGAAAAGCGGCGTTGACATCCGCATAATAACGCCCCACCGCTGGGACAAATGGATTGTAGCGATTGCGTCACGCTCATATTACCGAAGGCTCATTCAAGCGGGAGTTAAAGTTTACGAGTACACTTCCGGTTTTAATCACGGAAAAACATTTGTCTCTGACGACAGAATAGCGACTGTAGGCACGACAAATTTAGATTTTAGGAGCCTTTACCTTCACTTTGAATGCGGCGTATTAATTTACGCAAGCGAAACAGTAGCAGAAGTCAAAGAAGATTTTTTAAACACCCTGCCCGGTTCACAGGAAATAACTTTAAAAGAATGCGCCGATAAAAAGTTTAAGAGCGTTATTTCAGATATATTACGCATCTTCGCGCCTTTACTGTAACAGTGAGCAGTTAGCAAGGAGCAGTGAATTATTGTTAGCAAACGTAGCGTGTTACTTCACGCGCAGATAACGAACAACAACACTGCTCATTGCTCATTGCTCACTGCTCATTGCTCACTTCTCATTGCTCACTTCTCACTGCTCATTGCTCACTGCTCACTGCTCACTTTTTTAGAAGAGTTTCCAAATTGCGTCCCGCGGAATGGACTAGTTCTTTCAACGTCTGCCAAATAACTTTTTTCTTGGAGTCTTCCATGTGGCTTTGCGATTTATACACGCGGCCCAGCACTGAAAACCATGAGGTGTCTAGCTCGGAAAGCGATTTAATGTCTGCGGCGGTCAGGATATGGTATACGGCTTCTATAAAATTTTCACGCTCCGCGTTGTCAAGATTGGCAAGCCATTCGCGCAAAGTGTCATTTACAAATTTACTGCCAACGGTTGTTTTCTCGGCGGGAACAAGGTCGTTATATGCCACGTCCCATGAATAAAGATTGTGCTGCATAAGGCCGCTTTCATTGCTATTTATTACGGTGTAATCCGTGCCATGTTCCATAAACATTCCGATAATCGAAGACTGCGGCACATAAAAACAAATTTTGTCTTTAATCGCGTTAAAACCGTCGCTGTTAATAAAATTTTTGCTAAAACCGGGAGAATCATTGCTGTAAATTCTTGTTATGCGCTTTTGTATCTTACTATCGCATTTGGAAGCGGCGTAAATCGCGAGGTTTCCCCCTTTTGAATGTCCGCCGACCCGCAGGGAACCGTTTATTTTTGGAGCCATTTTTTCAAGATAATCCACGGCGGCAAGCTGTGATGGAATCACGTCCTTAAAGCACATGTTAAAATCTTCCTTCCAACCCAAAATGGAAGAATCAGTCCCCCTGTACGCTACAAAACAATGATCATCGCTTGTATAAACGCAAACGGCGGAAAATTGAATTTCACGATCCTCGTTAACATTATTTACAAAACCAAACAACTGGCAATTTCCGAATCGTCTTGACGCTCCAAGCGCTCTGATTAATTCAGGATCTTCTTTAAATATTGAAGACAACTTAAAACCGGGTTGGCTTGATTTTTCATCATAAACCCTTACCGCGAGAGCGATGCTAATCCCCTCGTTTTCTTCAGGAGATGGAACAATTCCGTCGAGCGTAAAGTACGCGAGTTGGGAAAAAATAATATTGTCCACCGGATTAAAAGGAGACACATTAAAATCTAAATCTCCCCGCCATTTAATATAATCAAACAAACACGCCATACTTGTTAATATAACATAAAAAACGTAAACTGTTAAGAAAAAACAAATTTACAAGGAGTAATAATTGGAAGTCAAACTGTTTCCCACCGCGTCCGTCGAGCCTGCGCCGAGAAGTTCCCCTATGGACACGCCTGTAGTTTTACCGGTCGCGGATTGGAACAACAAACGCCTTTTTACCCTGTTTTGGCCGCTGATTATCGAGCAGCTCCTTGTCGTAATGATGGGAATTATCGACATGGTAATGGTAAGCTATGTCGGAGAACACGCGGTAGGAGGGATTTCACTGGTTGAAACCATAAATTTTCTTATTATTACCGCGTTTAACGCGATAGCGACGGGCGGCTCAGTTGTCGCAAGCCAGTACTTGGGACGCAAAGAAGAGGGCAACGCCTGCAATTCCGCAAAACAATTGATATATATTAGTTTGATTATTTCTGTAACTCTTATGTTTTTTACCATTTTCACGCGCCAAATTATGCTTAAAACTATTTTTGGAAATATCGCGGACGATGTAATGAGATCGGCGGATATTTATTTTTTGTTTATAGCGATTTCATATCCGTTCCTTGCCCTGTACACCGCCGCCGCCGCGATGTTTCGAAGCATGGGAGATTCAAAAATGCCGATGAAAATAGTAATACTGATGAACATACTAAACGTAGGCGGAAACGCCTTATTTATCTATGTGTTTAAATGGGGCGTGGCAGGCGCGGCTTTATCTACGCTTATCGGGCGCATTGCCGCAGCGGTTGTACTTATTTATCTTTTAGTAAAAGACAAAACAAGAATCATCAATTTATGCGGATTAACAAAGATAAAGCCTTTGTCTACACAGTGATAATCAATCCTCCACCCGACGTTTTTCGCGCGCGCCTGCCCCATGTACGACCACCACGTGTAATGATCTTTTTCTCCCGGATGAAAATGCCGGAAAGTGTCAATGTGCCCTGCCGCTAAGAATTTATCCATCCATGCCCTTTCCTCAGGCAGGTAGCCCGCGTTTTTTTCATTGGCTTTCGGGCGCGCAAGATCGATGGGAGTGTGCGCGACGTTGAAATCGCCGCTCAGTAAAAAATGGCGCTCTTTTTTTACGATTGAGTTGCATAGTTTTAAAATCGCGTTGTTAAATTTCAGTTTGTAGTCAAGCCGCTTGCCATAGTCCTGCGAATTTGGAAAATACGCCGCTATCAGGGTAAAATCTTTGTAATCGGCGATTAAAACGCGGCCTTCTTCGT
>NZ_BDHF01000113.1:0-4945 GCF_054786115.1 Treponema sp. R80B11-R83G3
CATGGCGGAATGTTAACGCCAAATCAATCAATGGTAATGCCGGGAATTTTACCAGCGTATTTGGCACAACGCAAATAAAAATTAATGATTTACCCGCCGGAAATACGACATTAAAAGTAAAAGCTGTTTTTGGACTTATCGAAATATATGTTCCTAAAAATATCAAAATAGAAAATAATATAACTCCTGTTTTTTCCGGCGTATTTGCGCCTAACACTGGTGATCGCGATGATGCGGATGGTAAATCTGTTTTGAATATTACGGGGAAGTCGGTATTTGGGAATGTTACTATAATTAGGGTATGATGTATGCCTAAAAAAAGAAAAATATTTCTATTAAATAAAAGCCGGGCATACGCAAAGCCCTTCCGGGGGCTAGACGGCTGTGGCATTTATCTAAGCACGCTCTGGCGTGGCATGGTAGGCGATCCACACCGTGCGCCCCCGGCAGAGCTTTGCGTATACCCGGCTATTACCTAATGGCAGATTTTTTTACTGTTATTTAAAGACATATATTCTGACCGCTGAAACACATAAATAACGTGGTTTTCAGTGATAGGATATACGTTAACATAACTCTTACGAAAAAAAAAGAAAATTATCTGATCACTGCCCACACTATGCCGCCGCTAATGAGCGCCGTTACCCGTTTATCAAGGTTTCCAATGTTTGTAAATCGTTGTCTATTGAAGAAAAGTCCTGCGCATAGGCAGCCGGCGAGGAAAGCGAGTAGAAGATACAGAATAAGGCGAAGGCGATGAATTGTTTCATTCAAATTTTAAATCTCCTTACGAAAAACTTCACACTGAGAGCACAAAGGTTAGAAGAACACAAAGAGGAACTACCATTATGCCCTCCTACTTAACAAGCAAATAATAAATAGACGTACCCCATTTTAACCATCCCAATGTTCTTTTGACTCGCAGTCCGTTTTGCCTAAAAATACTCTCAACATAGCGAGGGTGGAAACAGTAAAAACCTGCCATGTTGCGTCTTTCAGGTTCAAGCGAGAAAGGGCGTAACGTAGAATGTCCGATTAAATAACGGGCAACTTCAAAAATGTTGCGTTTGTTGGCGATTTCGATAACGGCAATGCCGCCGGTTTTTAAAATGCGGGCAAGTTCCGCTACTGCGGCGTTCAGGTCGGTCAAATGATGAGCGGAACGTATCATAATTACAGCGTCAAATTCGTCCGCTTCAAAGGGCATGGCGTAAACCGTGCCTTGTACAATTTGCAGTTTGTCGCCGTATTCCGCTTTCGCCTGTTCAAGCAGTTTGGGTGCGTAATCAAAAAGAAACGCTTCGGCATATTTGCCGATATACTCGTTTGCAAGCCGCCCGTACCCGCCGCAGACATCGGCAATTTTTCCGCCGTGTTTGGGCAGAAGGCGGCGCAAAGCGAGTTGGTCGCAAAAATTATTTGCTCTTTTGGTTCCAGTCTCGGGCGAAGCCTGGCTGGAACCGATTTTATTTTCAGCGGTTACTAAGATCGCTGTTTTGGCTCCAGTCTCGGGCGAAGCCCGGCTGGAGCCGATTTTGTTTTTAGTTACCGTATTTATTCCTATTTTCATTGCTCATTTCTCTTTGCTCTTTGCTCCTGCCCTACTGTATATTTCCGTCAGTTACCTTTTTGCTCAGTGTTATGCCGCTTGTACTGGGAATGCTTAAATCCTCAGACCAAGTTTCCTGATCAAAATACATAAAAATAGATCCACATGCCATTACAATTACTATACGTTCATTACCAACTTTTTCGCCTTCTTTATCGTAAAAAGTCTGAGTAAAAGTAGTCCATACGGCATGAAATTCTGGAAGAGAAGGTACTTCACCATCAAAACTATTTTCGCCCTGAGTAAACGTATATGTAAAAGCAATGTTTTCTTCACTAACACCCGTAGCCGTTACTTTATAGGTGATGTAATTGCCTATATCCGCAACTGGAAAATCGGCTGTGTTGGTACTGGTATATGACGGAGTAAACGGCAGTTTTGTATCACCGCCGGTTTGATTAACTGCCTCTACGCCCACATTCGCCGCCGCCGTTCTAAATAACGCAACCTTCACCACTGACGCATCGCTCTCCGCCCCGTTATCATCCTTAACTTTCAGCGAAAATTCATAATCGCCGTATTTGGGAAAATTGCCGATTACGGGATTTTGTTCCGCCGATGTAAAAGAGGCAAAACTGTTATCGGGCGATTTAACGCACGTCCATGCGTAAGTCGCAATAGTACCGTCATCGTCTGCCCCGCCGCCTTTGAGCGTAATAGCTCGATTGCCCGGCACAGTGAAGTCAAACTCATATTTGCCGCCAACGAGTGTTCCGTTCTCTACTCCGGCAGTTGCCGTCGGGAGATGGTTTTCAACAACGGTTACCGTTACCTCAGCCGTATTGGTCGCTCCGCCGTTATCCGTCACCGTAAGTTCAAATACATACGAGCCTTTTACCGTAATGCCTGTTACGTTGGCTTTCCCCACGTTTGCCGTATCATTGGTGACGGTAACACTGTTTGTATTTACTCCGTTCGGCGGTGTTTTCAATCGCCATTCATAAGCGGTAATCGTGCCATCCGGGTCGCTTGACTGTGTGCCGTCCAAAACAACTGTCAGATTGTTCAGCAGTTTGACAGTTTGTGCGTTTCCCGCATGGGCGATTGGCGGTTGGTTGACAGGGATTTCCGGCTCATTTTTACAGCTTACTACCAACGCTAATGGCAGCGTTATGGTATAAACAAGTTCTTTCAGCCCTAATTTGCCGTTAGTGACTGTCGCAAACGCTACGGCGGCTGCCATGATTGCAATTAACGCGATTTTTTTCATTGTCTTTTTCATTTTATTACTCCTTTTATTTTCATACATATAAACGATCCTTAATTAAGAGAGATAGAAAAATTCATTGGCATTCTCTCTATTCCTTTTGGAATTTTTATCTCAATTTTTATTATTATGTCTTCATTCCCTGCTGTTATATCTTCCGGCGTATCGGGTATGGAAAAAACAGGCGCACTGTACATTAGTGGCTGGGGCGTTTTTTTTGTCCATGTAAATTTCTTTTCGATAATAACTGCTAATACCAGCATAGCGGCACAAAAAATTAACATAATGCATATTTTAGCCCGTAGGTGCTTAATTTCTTTCAGATTTCCTAAAAGCGCAGCCAGCAGTGTAACGCCGTTGTTTAATAAAGCCGAAAACATAAATCCCTCTTTACAGTCTTAATTATTAATTTTATTTACTATGTCTTCAGGGCTAAAAAGAACGATATATCCCTTGAAGTTGAAAACTTCTATTATGTCCCTGTATTCCTGTATTCGCTGTTCAAAG
Organism: Treponema sp. R80B11-R83G3; assembly: GCF_054786115.1. Classification (NCBI taxonomy): domain Bacteria; kingdom Pseudomonadati; phylum Spirochaetota; class Spirochaetia; order Treponematales; family Treponemataceae; genus Treponema; species Treponema sp. R80B11-R83G3. Next base: position 3,324 of record NZ_BDHF01000113.1, read on the forward strand.
GGCATGGTTTGTTTATTAATCTGCTCTAACCTTTCTACCATGTCTTTTAATGCGTTTTCCAGACCTCCAAATTTGTAGTTATCAACATTTTTTATCATCCGTACATACAGTCGTTCCCCCTTTGTACTTTCCATACAGAACTTAATATCTGCTGGATTGGATATGTCTATTGTTCCGGCGACAATCCGCAGCCCATCATTGAAAAGCATATCCGGGGAAAAAGTATTTACAGGCGGATTGGAAGATGCACCGTCAATGACAACGCCGATTAACGAAGTAAATTTGAACTGGCTTTGAGTACAGACCTCCTTGAAAGTAGGCCGAGGGTTATGTACGCTTCCAAAAAAAACGCGGATTTGTTCGTTATTAAAAAGTGATTTTCCCTCTTCTTTTCGTTTATATTCTTCGTTGGTTAAATCCGACCAAACATTAGTCATGTTTAGACCGCTTGGTTCCAGAACATAGTACTTAACTTTGTTTTTGTTGAAATACGCGGTAATATCTTCCGTATGAGCGGCCCCGATAATCATAGCCAGCGGTTTGTTATTTTTCTTCAGTTTCTGGTATACGTTACTGGACATGGTTCCACTTCGTTGATATGCGGTATCGTAAAATATTTTAAGTTGTTTCAGACCTGCCTTAGTTTGCGTATCCAACAGGCTTGCGGTTTTTTCTTCAAGTTCTGCCAGCCTTTTACTGGTTTCCGTAAGCGAGTTGCCCTTTATCATAATTTCATACGTCTCAAAAGTCCATGGGTTCAGCGAAATAAGGGCGTTAAAATCAATTTCGTTATTATTATAAGAATCTACTCCTTGATTATAGGTCTCCACTCCTTTATCCATAACAATACTCATAAGTAAGGCCTTGACTAAAGCGCGATTGGCTGTATCGGGCATGGTAACTGCGTATTCGGCTTTATCCTCTATACCAAATACAAAACTGTCCTTTGCAAGGTACATAAATTCGGGGGCTTTTATGCTCCCGTTTTCCAGAGCGGACAGCAAGACCTCGTACTTTGCCGTTTCCGTGCTAAAGGCCAGTTTCCCTCCGGTCATTGTTTCGCCGTCAAACATACCTTCAAGGGCTATGGTGTTTATTCCGCAGTTCTCCAGCAAAATATTCAGCGCCCATCCTATTTCCGCCTGAATAAGCCGAGAATTATGCCGTTCAGGAAATATAACAACAGGTCCGTACCTGCCCTTTTCGTTAGATTCCTGAAGAATAAAATAGCCGTCTTGAGTCAATTTTTCAACAGGAATAACAACTTTTTCATGGCAGCTAACAAACGCCAACAACGTACATACCGCTAATGCGATACCGATTAGTTTAGTTTTCATTGTGTCCTCCAATTTGTTTTTTATTGTAGAAAAACAACGTTTTCTTTTTGTCAGGATTTTTTTCTTTTTCAATCAATTCTGTAACAATGTCTGAATAAAATTCCGGCAGGTATGTTTCGCTCATTTTTGTAAGCGCGTAATCCATAACGCTTGCGTCGCCTGTTCTGGCAATGATTCTTTGCAGTTTCTTCCGTGTGCCAATAATTAGTCTGTTTATTCTCTTCTGCTGTAAATTAAAATAAGTGTCCAATTTTATGCGTAATTCATGGATAGTTAGAGCAAGAT
>NZ_BDHF01000114.1:0-3783 GCF_054786115.1 Treponema sp. R80B11-R83G3
TAACAAGGATAAAAAATATGTATACTTAATCAGATTTATGTATGGTAAAAGAAATTGGATAAAAATATTTAAAAATGAATCTATAAATGAATTAATGTAAGGCATGATCCCACGCAAACCGCCGTCAATGGCGGTTTTCGGTTCGTCATCGGGGTAAAAAAATCATCGTGTAACAGGCCGGTAACAGCTTCGCCGCCTTCGGCGGCTCAGTTACAACCGGAACGTTAAACAAGATATTAATAATAGATATAATCACGAACATCCCCTATTTGTAAGGTAAGCGGCAATCTATCCGCGTTCATATCGACTTTGCCCCCGGCATTGAGAAAATCAATTCTACAAAAATCGGTCATATCTTCCCATGTTTCTTTGTCTGCTTTTCCATAGCTTAAATCTACAGCAATTCTAAATTCATTCTGCCATGAATATAACTTTGATTTTGAAAATTCATCATATTCATGTGAAATTCTTAAATCTACTTCATATCTAACACGTTTTGCTCCAACCCAAAATGATTCATTATATTCTAAACAATATAAAGAATAAATTTTTTCTTGAAGGTAATATGATTTTTCCATATAGAACCTCCTCATAGTTTAAAAACATAGTAATTTATTTAATAACAATTTATTTCTTACCCCATCTCTTTAATCCGCGCAATCTCATCCCTAATAGCCGCCGCCTGCTCAAACTCCAATTTTTTCGCGTGTTCCAGCATCTCGTTCTCCAGAGCTTTAATCAACTGTTTGCGCTGAGCGGGAATCAGCACATTGTAGGAGTTCTTTAAAACTTCAACCGTAGTTGCCGCCGCGTTATCTGCTTCTTCAACATGGCGCGTCAGTATTTCCGCAATTGCTTTTTTAACTGTCGCCGGAGTTATGCCGTGTTTTTTGTTATACGCTACTTGTATTTCGCGGCGGCGGTTTGTTTCGGTTATTGCTTTTTCCATCGCTTCGCTCATGCGGTCGGCGTACATTATTACTTTTCCGGCGGCGTTACGCGCGGCGCGCCCGATTATCTGCACAAGGCTTGTAAGCGAGCGTAAAAAGCCGATCTTGTCAGCGTCAAGAATCGCTATAAATGAAACTTCGGGCAGATCGATGCCTTCGCGTAACAGATTGATTCCTACAAGAATGTCAAAATCGCCTTGACGCAGTTGGGTGAGTATTTCCACGCGTTCGATTGTTTCTACCTCGCTGTGAATGTAGCGGACTTTCAAACCAAGACCGGATAGGTAATCCGTAAGGTCTTCCGCCATTTTTTTTGTCAGGGTGAGGATAAGGGAGCGTTCTTTTACCTTAATGCGTTTCTGCACTTCGCCGTAAATGTCTTCCATTTGACCTTCGCTGGGACGCACTTCTATTTCCGGGTCTAAAAGTCCTGTGGGGCGTATTAGCTGTTGTACTACCCTTGCCGATTGCTCAATCTCGGTTTTTCCCGGCGTGGCGGAAACAAAAACTGTTTTATCCAACCGCTCGACAAATTCATCGTAGCGGAGGGGGCGATTGTCAAGGGCGCAGGGAAGACGGAAGCCGTAATCGACAAGACTCTGCTTGCGGCTGCGGTCTCCGGCGTACATGGCGCCTAACTGCGGCAGGGTAACGTGGCTTTCATCAATAAATGTTAAATGTCTTTTCGGGAAATAATCTACAAGCGTGTCAGGGGTTTCGCCGCTTTTGCGTCCTGCCAAATGAGCGGAGTAATTTTCAATGCCGGAACAGTAGCCCATTTCTGTAAGCATTTCAATGTCGTATTCAACGCGGGTTTTTAATCTTTCAGCTTCGATAATTTTGCCGTTGTTTTTAAAATACTCTAGGCGCTCTTTTAGTTCCTGCTTAATCGCACCCATCGCGTTTTGTATCATTTCGCCGGGCATAACAAACTGTTTGGCGGGATAAATAAGAGCGCGGTCTAAATCTTCAAGCATTTCACCTGATACGGGGTTAAAACGGCGGATACGCTCAACTTTATCCCAATCCAAATCGACGCGGTAGGCTTCTTCCATGTAGGCGGGGTAAATTTCAAGCGTGTCGCCCCTCCTGCGGAAACGCCCGCGCTCGAGAACCGCGTCGTTGCGCTCATATTGCAATTCCACAAATCTGCGGATTAACGAATCGACATCGACGGTTTCGCCTTTTGAAAAAGTAGCAGTCATTTTTTTGTATACGTCGGGGGTTACCATGCCGTAAATGCAGGAGACTGTCGCGACGATGATTACATCCTCGCGTTCCATCATGCTTCTCGCCGCAGAGAGACGCATTCGTTCTATTTCGTCATTTATTGAAGCGTCTTTTTCGATGTACAAATCTCTGCTTGCGACATAAGCTTCCGGCTGGTAGTAATCGTAGTAGGAAACAAAGTACTCAACGGCGTTGTTAGGAAAAAAACCTTTAAACTCGCGGTAAAGCTGCGCGGCGAGCGTCTTGTTGTGGCTGACAATCAGCGTAGGCATTTGCACCGCTTCGATTATCTTCGCCATAGTGAAAGTTTTCCCTGAACCTGTAACGCCCTGCAAAGTTTGATACTTGTCTCCCGCCCGTATGCCTTCAGCTAACGCGGAAATTGCCTCGCCCTGATCTCCTGCGGGTTGGAAAGGCGATACTACTTCAAATTGGCGCATGAATATTCCCCGTATGAACAAACGTCAATTTTTTTTCCGCTTCTTTTGCCGCGCGTAAAAGAAAATCCCTGTCTGTGGGCGGAGCGTTCCATCGGTAATCGGGATGATAGGCAGTCAGGTGCCATGGGATTTCCTTACTGACAGAAGCGATAAAATCCGCAGTTTTGCCAAGTTCGTCACTTAAGTCATTTAAATCGGGCACGACAAGGGTTGTAATTTCCAGATGAACTCCCATCTTGTGACAAAGGGCGATAAAGTCACACACTGTCTGCAAATCGCCTATCAGTGTTTTTTTGTATGTTTCTTCGGAAAAAGTTTTTAAGTCCACGTTTGCCGCATCCGTAAGTTTTAAAATTTCGGCGGCGGCTTTTGCTTTGATACAGCCATTGGTTACCAGCACATTGGCTATTCCGTGCCTTCGCGCAAGCGTCATGCAGTCCAAAAGATACTCAATATGAATAAGAGGCTCCGAGTACGTGTAAGCGATAGACGGAGAATCTTGTTTCAGAGCGGCGGAAATAATTTCGCCCGGCTGCATCCATTTTCCCGGTATGTCCGTATTTTGGGAGATATGCCAATTCTGGCAAAAAGGGCAATGGAGATTACAGCCGGCAAAACCGAGTGAGAGTATCTTTGTGCGAGGTTTAAAATGATACAGAGGTTTTTTTTCTATTGGATCAAGCGCAAGCGCGGAGATAAATCCGTAAAAGGGAATTATTCCCTTTCCGCCCTTGTTTCCCCTTACCCCGCACGCGCCAAATTTGCCGCTTTTTATCACGCACTTGTTAGGGCAAAGCTCGCAACAAACGCCGCCGTCTGTCTCAGAGAGAAAAAGCGGAGAGCGTTTAAATAGGGAAAAATTCGCAATGCCCGTCACGCGCCTGCCTGCGGCTGGTTTTGAAGGATGCGCTCTTTAACCGCCCGCGCTTTGCCGACAGCCTGCGCCAGTTCATTTACCTCGAAAGGTTCAAGAATCATGCCGACCGCGCCGCGTTTTACCCAAAGCTTTACCAACAGCACGCCCTCGCCCGCTTCGGTAACGGCGGAGGGAACTTCCTCAACAAACAATATATCATCAAGCTTAAATTCCAGCACAACCGGTTCGTTTCCCAGCGGATCATACACAAGGATAAGTTTATTTTTCTCAGACGGATGCGTTCTTG
>NZ_BDHF01000115.1:0-3741 GCF_054786115.1 Treponema sp. R80B11-R83G3
GCTCATTACATCCACTATTTTTTTATAATCGCCGGTGCTTAAAAAACCGCTCCTTAAATTTTGCGCCTGAACCATAGCCTCGCTGCTGATAAGGCGCTGGGCAAGCGCGATATTTGACATTTCCAGTGAAAAAAACGCAGTTGGGATTTTTTGGTGAAAAGCCATATTGGAAGCCATATTGAGCGCGAGCGCAGTTTTCCCGACGGAAGGCCGCGCTCCAATTACGATAAATTCTTCGCGCTGGAAACCCGACGTCATTTGATCCAATTTTTCAAAACCCGTTGAAATGCCGGTTATCGGATTCTTGGACTTCATCACTTTGTCAAGAATCATTATCGTTTCTTTCAGCACTTCGCTGATTTTTCTGGATGTAAAAACCTGCCTTTCATCGCTTAACTTAAAAATAGTCCTTTGAACGTCTTCCAGTATTTCCACCGCTTCCTTAGATTCATCGTAAACTTCTACCCCTATTTCAGACGCGACGCTCAATAACGCCCTTTTAACGGAGTAGTTTTTTACCATCTGCGCGTAATATTCAATATTCGCGCTTGAGGGAATAACCGTCGTCAGGCTTGAAACATAGGACGCGCCTCCGGCCTCATCCAGCTTCCCCAGTTGTTTTAATTCCTGAACTACGGTCTGAATATCGGGACGCAGTCCTTTTGAATCAAGACTCATGATGGCTTCAAATATGCGGGAGTTCGCGCGGGAATAAAAATCGTTAAAGCTGAGATGATACTGAATTACTGCGGATACGGTTTCGTTATCAGCCAGCAGGCTGCCTAAAGCGGCCTGTTCCAATTCATCGTCGTGAGGAGGCGTTTTATCCCTTATTGACTGTGCCACTATGGCGGTTTCCTTACATGGCTATTCGGCTTTGGTTTCCGCTTTTTCCTCAGCGGCGGCAGCCGCAACGGCGGCCGTAGAAGTTTCCTCAGCGGGAGCTTCATGCGCTTCTGCTTCATGATGATCTTTTCTATGGCGCTTGGGAGCCGGTTTGGAAGCGGCGCTTTCTGTCTTTATTTCCTGCGCGATAATTATAATTGTAATTTCCGCAGACTGGTTTTCATAAAGCTTAATTACCGCCTTGTATTTGCCTACGTTCTTAAATCCGTTGCCGGCAATTTCAATGCGCTTGCGCTCAATTTGGAATCCGTTTTTGGCAAGCTCGTCCGCAATTGTTTGATTAGTCACCGCGCCGTAGAGTTTGCCGTTTGCCCCCGCAGGCATTGTAAGGGAAAGTTCAAACGAATCAAGTTTTTCTTTTAACCCTCTGGCATCCATGCGCTTTTGCTCTTTGCGCGCGTCTATTTCCGCCCTTCTGCTCTCGATTAATTTAATCATTCTGGGCGTGTAAGGCAAAGCGATTCCACGCGGGAAAAGATAGTTACGCGCGTAACCTTTCGCCACTTCTTTTACGTCTCCCTCCTCGCCAAGAGTCGCGAGATCCTTGTTTAAAATAACTTTCATTCCAAGCTCCTTTCCATCCGCGTATCGCAAACCGCGTCGCGGTAAGATACTCCGAAAAGTTTTACGGAGTTTTACTCAATGTCAGCCGCAAAAAAGCAACTGTTTGCCCCGGAGTAGGGGCTATTGGGCGCTTTTCGCTCAGCGGAAAGAACTTTTCGCTATTCGAAAAGGGCGCCAATTATCTATTATTCCCGATAAAACCAACGCCATAATAGCGAATGAATTTAACGGACTTAATAATACTGCAATAATTAATACGTTAATTATTAACCGGAAAGCGTTTGACTTAAGCGACATCCAATACATCAGTATCGCGGCGCCCTGCGCCAAAAAAATTATCGCGCAAATAACAAATACGTTCCACGCTAAAGTTCCCAATATTTCCATTCTGAAAATACCGCTTAATACGATAGTCGCCAATGCGCCGGATAACACCCAAATTGCGTTTGCGGGCGCGGAAAATGTTATTAATCCACGATCAATTTTTTGCCTTTTAACCATCGAAACAATGCTGATTGCAAGTTGACGGTTTACAAAAAACAGGAAGAACATGCTGATTATCGCGCTTGCCCAGCGCCTTATCAGCAGCGAGGCTATGGTTCAGGCGCAAAATTTAAGGAGCGGTTTTTTAAGCACCGGCGATTATAAAAAAATAGTGGATGTAATGAGCCTTTTGTATGAGGGGCCTTTTTATATTGTCGATATACCAAATATGGATCTTTTAAGCCTTCGCACTCAAGCGAGAAAACTGCGCACCCAACAGCAGGTGGAGATAATATTTGTTGATTATTTGGGGCTTATTGCATACGAAAACTCCAAGTTACAGCGTTTTGAGCAGATTTCCAATATTTCACGCGCCCTAAAAAGCCTCGCGCGCGAGCTGCATATACCCATCGTGGTTCTTTGCCAGTTAAACCGCGACGCTCAATGGGAAATCCCGACTCTGGCAAATTTAAGGGATTCAGGCTCGATAGAACAGGATGCGGATTTGGTGTTGTTTTTAAACAGGGAACAGCCAAAAAGAAATAAAAAGGATAAAGAAGCAGAAAAACCTGTTTCCAGCGACAATATTCCGACGGATCTGATAGTGGCGAAGCAAAGAAATGGCCCTACAGGCATAGTTAAGCTGGAAATGATTGCAAAATACGCTAAATTTATGCCGGCGCCAAAAGACAATAATACAGAACAAATTACTTGAAAAAAAATAATATTTTTGATATAGTATAGACATATTTACAATAGAGGTGGGAATATGGGGCTTTTAGAAGAATATGATTTTGATTTATTAACGAATGAAGCTGAAGTTTTAGTTATCCGCGAGATTGAGAATCAACTTAAGACCGGCCATGAAGATATGTGCCGCTGTAATGAATGTATCGTAGATATTGCCGCAATCGCGTTAAATTCGGTTAAACCATTGTACCGTTTTTCGCTGCTGGGCGCCCTTTACGCGTCTCAGGCGATGACGGAGCAGTCTTACGCTGACAGCGTAAAAAATGCGGTTTCGCAGGCAATAAAGAAAGTAAAGAAAAATCCGGCTCACGATTAACGTACAGTATCCAGCGTTTTTACGGCATTATTTTAACGCGTCAGGCCGCAGTAAGTTTTGGACTGACAGATAGGAACGGACTCTAAGTTGCGGGAAAATCCCGCTTTTTGGATTCTTTTTGTAATCAGTAAGGAATTTATTGTACAATTCCTGCGGGATTCTCATTACGGCGACTTCTCCCCGCCTTATTCCGTCAAGATGAAATTCTATGCCGCCCTCACTGTTTGAGTGATACCACGCGCTTATTTCCTTGTCAGGATAATTTTCCGCCGCCTTATCCAGAAGGAATGATTTTAAAGTTTCTATAATGACGGGTTCAAGACCGTCATTTATTACAGCCAGACGGTCAGCCATTTCCGGATAACTTATAATAGTTTCAAATTGATAAACTTCTTTTTTATTACGGTAGAACTCGCCGCGGTCAAGCTCGGGCAGCACTCTCATTTTTAAATTTTTGGATTTCCATACAATAGTGATAGGATATTCAGGTTTGTTTTTTTTATCGCAATACGCGCATTTATAACTCATAAACGTTCCGCTTAAAATATTAGTCAGAGTTTCAGGTTTCTGATCAAGATCAATCTCTTCTTCATAATCAATTAAAATATTATTGTCTTTTGGCGCCGGCATAAATTTAGCGTATTTTGCAATCATTTCCAGCTTAACTATGCCTGTAGGGCCATTTCTTTGCTTCGCCACTATCAGATCCGTCGGAATATTGT
>NZ_BDHF01000116.1:0-3662 GCF_054786115.1 Treponema sp. R80B11-R83G3
TTACTACTCTTTCAACCCTCCCATAGTAAGACCGGAAATAATAAACCGTGACATGAATGAATAAAAGACAATAATCGGTATAAGAGAAACGGCTATTCCCAGATAAATCGCGCCGTACTCCGCGCGGTAAATATTACCACGCAGACTTTGAACAAGCATTGGCAAAGTAAATTTCTTTTCGTTGGAAATCAATATAAAGGGCGTAATAAAGTTATTCCATGAACCTACAAAGGTAAAAATCGACTGAGCGGCAAGCGCGGGAATCATAATCGGAAGAATAATAATATTGAATATCCGATACTCATTCGCGCCGTCAATACGCGCCGCGTCAATAAGATCGGTACTCAAAACAGATGTCATGTACTGCCTAAGAAACAAAACCGTCCCCGCTGCGGCTATTCCGGGAATAATAAGCGGAATATAACTGTCACGGAGCCTCATCGTAGACATAAACTGATAAAAGCCGATTATGGAAAGCGAGCTAGGCAGCATTATTACGATCAGGATAACGGTCCACAGCACCAATCTCCCCTTAAACCGATAGACATGCAAGCCATAAGCGGTCATCGCCGAAAAGTAAATACTTAATATCGTGGTACAAATGGAAATAAAAGAGCTGTTTCCAAATCCCTGCCAAATTTGAAAGCTCCGTCCGGTTAAGACACCCCAGTTAAAACGAATATTCGGCAGAGTAATGAGTCTGGCAAGCGTATCGCCTTTATTAACCCTTTGTCCATTATTAACAAAAATAACGGTATCATTTGTAAGATTATAATTTGCAATTCTTTGATCTTCATCATTAAAAATAGAAATACGCGGCTGTATGCTTTCCGTGAATTTCTTAATTACAATTTTTTCAAGGTCTCCGGTTTTTTTATTTTTTTCCTCTTTTAATGTTCTACCCATAGTCAAGTCAAAATATCTGACAGTTCCACTTTCAATAGGAAAATCATCGGAATTCCAGTCGGCAATTACAGTGTCCGTACTCCCAAAAAACGCGTCTTTGCCGGGAACTATAACAATACCTGAATTGATCTGTTCAGTAGAGCGGGTCGCGTTAAGCAACAGCAAATAAATAGGTATTATCGCTATAAGCCCAAGAACAAGCATAGTTGCATGTATAAAATACCTCATTAATTGTGAATCAGATTTTCCCATACTCAACCTCCTTCCTTCTTCTTTAAATCACTACGATCCTGCAAGAAGAAGAATATTAAAAGAGCAAGGAAGATAGTAATAATAAATATGCCTATGGAAATAGCTGCGCCATATGCATAGTCGTTAGCGCCCCTGCCCAAAGCAATATTGTACTGATACATAGTTGTAGTCCGAATTTTGTACTGAGGAGCACCCTCCATATCGGTAAGCAGGAAGGGAATATCAAACATCTGCATACCGCCGATCATAGACGTAACAAGGATATAGAGCATTATGGGGCGAAGCAAGGGTAGGGTTATGTACCATGTTGTTTGCCTGCTGTTAGCGCCGTCAATTGACGCGGATTCATACAGCGATATGGGGATAGTCGTAATACCCGCCATGAGTATGATCATAGTATAGCCATACCACATCCACCACTGGATAAAAGCCACCAACCCCCGTGAAAATGCGACATTGCGGAAAAAGTCAATTGCTTCTTTTACAGTTTCACCTGTAATTGGATCTATTTTTGTCGCTTGAATGCCTATTGAATATAGAAATTGATTTGCCGGCGCTGTGACGTGGGCCGCGTAGCCGAAAATACTGCGGAAGAGCAAGGCTACCGATACGGCGGTCAGCAGGTTGGGCATATAAACAACTGCCCGGAACAGACCTTTACCCGCCAAGTTTAGCCGAATATCGGAAAGCCAGATGGAAAGCACCAAAGCAAGACCTAACTGCGGAATAAAGTTAAAAGTCCATATAATCATGGTATTTCCAAGAGCGCCCCAGAAAAGCGGGTCTTTAACTAATTTAACAAAATTAGCAAAACCAATAAAAGTAAAATCAGTACGCAATCCGCGCAGATCGGTAAAACTCAGGACGAAAGTGTATAATGTAGGCCACAAGTTAAATATGCAGAACACGATTATAAAGGGCGCGACAAATACATACCCCCAACGGTTTGTTCTCGTCTCATGACCAACTAATTTTTTTTGTTTATGTTTTTTATTATTTATATGAGTTACTTCATTTTGCAAAGTATCTTCTTTTTCTTCGCTATGTTGCGTTTTTGTTTCCTGACCAATAATATCTTCTGACATCGGTCCTCCTATAAAAAAGGCGCGGATAATATAAAACCCGCGCCTTTATTGAGATTACAAATTTACCTCAAATTATTTTGCAAACCGTGATTCAGCCTGTTGCTTGAAATCTGCAATAGCTTGAGCTTTTGATTTTTCTCCGTTTACATAAGCCGCTGTCGCTTCATCAAACATTGCTTCAATGGCCTCATCGCTTCCCTGAAGCAGTTTGCCATTAACGCCTTTTGCCATTTCGGCAAATTCGGCATAGTGGTTCTGTCCGCCAAGGAAGGGTTCGCTATAGGTGTCTTTAATTTTATTAACGACATTCATATTGCTTACCATATCGCCAGTGTCTTTTGCCCATGCTTCAAGGAAGCCGTCATCGGTGGTTACATAGCGGATAAATTCTTTGGCTGATGCAACATTCTTTGTTCCTTTGTATGCGCCAACCCAAGTGCCGCCCCAACGATATGCTGAGGGACCTTGAATCATAGCCCAGTCACCCGATGTGCTGGGAGCATTGGTCTTGAGTACATAGTGGAGGCCCCATGTGGGCAGGAAGTATGAGAATACTTCAACCGATTTTCCGGTTTCATCTTTAAGCTCATCTTTCATACCTGCAAACCAGCCTTCTGACCACTGACCAACCCTGCCTTCCCATTTGTTGTCATGCAGTGTCTTACAAATTTCCATGTACTGTTCCATAGCCGGATCAACAACTACTTTATTATCCACTATCCAAGAATCTTTTCTGGCTGACAGGAATGAATTCCTCAAGTCGCCCAATGAAGAAACGACCACGCATGCGCCATTGGATTTTTCCTTGAGCTGTTTTGCGGTATCAAGGAATTTGCTAAAGCTTGCAAAATAGGGCTGTATCTGTTTGGGATCATCTGTTCCAAAATATTTCTTTGCAAGGCTGCGGCGATAGAACATAGCGCCGGGGCAGGCTTGCCATGACATACCGTATACTTTACCTTTATAAGAACCAACTTCCACCGGATAGGCAAGAAGTTTGGCCTTGTTGGCTTCGTAAATATCAGTGATGTCTAAAAGAAGACCGGACTCAACATATTTGCGAACAAATGCTGATTCCAATGCAATAATATCCGGGGCTCCCTGACCGGACTGTAAAACAGGATCTACTTTAGCCTGAAACTGATCTGATGGGGTTTGGGAATACTCAACCTGAATATTAGGATGAGTCGCTTTGAAACCCCAAGTTGGATTTTCTGTCATGTTCTTTAACTCGTCGGTAAAAGACCAAATCACCAACTTTCCCGAATCTTTCTTACAGCCGCTTATGCTAACCAGCATAAGGACCACACCTAAAATAATAAGTGCTCTCTTCATCTCTTTTCCTCCATAATTTTTTTCCAGCCTTATATAAGCTAGATTTTATTGTCTAACATTCTATCACAATGAAAAAATTTATTC
>NZ_BDHF01000117.1:0-3461 GCF_054786115.1 Treponema sp. R80B11-R83G3
TCCATCATGTAACAATAGCCGCGGGCTGTGTTGTTTTTTTTGTTATTATGATGTTTATTAATTTTACTTTTAAAAATTTATATTGAGCGTGAAGAATGTGTGTAATCACTCTGGATAATGTCAGTTTCAAATACCCGCGCGCTAAAAATTACGCGCTTGAAGGGATAAATTTATCCGTGGCAGAAGGAGAATTTCTCGCCGTAATGGGCGAAAACGGAGCGGGAAAAACTACTTTTTGCAAACTGCTTAACGGTATTATTCCACACCTTAGCGGCGGACATTTATCTGGAACGGTTACAGTTGACGGCGCGGATACCGTAAATTCCTCCGTCCCGCAGTTGGCTCTTAAGGTCGGTATGACGTTGGATGATCCTGACGCTCAGCTTTTTACATCGTCCGTCCGTTATGAAGCAGGTTTTGGACTGCAAAATATCCTTTTACCGCCGCAAGAAATCGAAAAAAGGGTGAGCTTCGCTCTTCGCTCCGTCGGGCTTGCCGGTTTTGAAGACAGAGCGCCCTCAACTCTGTCGGGCGGCGAAAAGCAGCGTCTTGCTATTGCAGCGGTTCTTGCAATGAAAGGGAAAGTACTGGTTCTTGATGAACCCCTGTGCCGCCTTGATGAACAGGGAGCGCAAGAAGTAATGTCCGTTTTAAGTGATATGCGAAAAAATGAAAAAATTACAATAATTATGGCAATGCACGAAAGCGCAAAAACTGCTGAATTTGCGGATAGGGTTTGTATCCTTAAAAACGGAAAAATTGCCGCGCTTGATGCAGTTAAAAATATTTTTTCCGATAGGACATTATTGGAATAAAACGGCATACAGCCCGTTACCGGTAATTTTAAAAAATTTTTTCCGCAAAAAGTTTCTTGTGATAATCCCGTGATCGATGTAAAAAGTCTTTGCTTTTCATATTCAAACGGTTCGGGAATAAAAAATATCAATCTGTCAATCGCGGAAAATGATTTTATAGCTATAATGGGCGATAACGGTTGCGGAAAAACGACCCTGCTTAAATGTATTACGGGCCTTTTACGCCCGAGCGGAGGGGATATTTTCATTCGCGGCAAAAATACAAAAGAACTTTCCGTTAGCGATATTTCCAAAGAAGCGGGATTTGTTATGCAAAACCCCGATACACAGCTTTTTACGGATTCTGTTTACAAAGAAGCCGCTTTCGCGCTTAAAAATATGCGTCTTTCAAAAACTGAAATAAAGCGAAGGGTAGAGACTGCCTTAAAAACTGTGGGCCTTAACGATGCGGACGCTTTTCCTCCGGCGTTAAGCAGGCAGGATCGCACGAAGACGCTAATCGCGTGCGTTCTTGCGATGAATAGTAAAATAATTATTTTTGACGAAGTTGACGTTGGCAATGATTACTCAGGCAGTTTAAAAATCATGAATATTGCCCGCGATCTTCATTCGAGGGGCTTTACAATTATTTTTGTTACGCATAACATGATTTTGGCGGGCGAATACGCTCACAGGCTGATTAAAATGGAAAAAGGCGGGATTGTATTTGATGGAAGACGTGAAGATTAGCAAAAAAAAGCATTTCATGGTTCACCCCGCCGTTATAAGCGTTTGGGCAGCCGTTATCGCTGTGGGGCATTTATTGCCTACTATTCCAATCATTGGAACGGGCGGGACATTTTCTTTATCTGCGGTACTTTATCCGCTTTCGGGAATTTTTTTCGGCCCCTTAGCCGGCGCCCTATGCTCTGCGGCGGGAGGCTTTATCGGCTCTTTAATCGCGCCTGTCACCGCATGGATGGGGCTTGGCACTTTTATCGTGGGGACGACTACCGCTTTTACAACCGGATGTATCGCGTGGGGAAAATGGCCGCCTGTCGCTATTAACTCAGCCGGAAAGTTCATCATCAACGGAGGGATTATCGTATACATTACAGGAACAATTCTCTGGTTTACGCAGGAAATAGGCAGAAGCGTTATCCTGTTGCCGCTGTTTTTTTACGGATTGGGTTTTGCAGTTATGATAATAGCGGTTATTTTCTCTCGGCGGATGTTCACCTGTAAAAACCAATGGATAAAATTTCCAGCCGTCTGGCTATGCGCCTTTAGCGGCCTTATAGGCGGCGCGACAGTGGGGAATTTTTTCTCTCTTGTATTGTACAAACAGCCAAAAGAAATTTGGGCGATACTGACAATTACCGCTCCCATTGAACGCGCTATTTTCGCGTCCGCTGCAATGCTTGCGGGAACGCCGCTTCTTGCAGGTTTAAATAAAATTGGCATTTTTACAGGCCCCCAGAGTGAATCTGATGAAAACGGAGTTTTAAATGAAGATTGATTGTCATGTTCACGTAACGCCTCCCGATATTATCGCGAATTGGACTCAATACGCCGAAAAAGAACCGTACTTTTCGCTGATTTCGCACAGTAAAGTAAATAAATTCGCGACTGCGGAAGACGTTGTTTCAGTATTAGAGAAAGACGGTTTTGACAGAGCGGTAATATTCGGCTTTGGTTTTAACGACTTAGGCCTTTGCCGTTATGTGAATGATTATGTAATAGAAAAAACAAAACAGTTTCCCGAAAAACTGACAGGCTTCGCGGCCGTCCCCCCCTGCAAAGAGGCCGCAAAAGAAATAGAGCGCTGTTATAACAATGGCCTAATAGGCGTAGGCGAACTTTTTCCAGAAGGGCAGAGTATTGACCTTGCGAATGAAAAGGAAACAGCCGATTTAACAGGCGCGTGTAAAGAACTTGGAATGCCGTTACTGCTCCATACAAATGAAACTGTCGGCCATTATTACCCGGGGAAGACAAATATACAAATGAAAGACATTGAAAAATTTATCATTAACAATCCCGACCTAAAAATAATACTCGCCCATTGGGGCGGCGGGATTTTTATATATGAGACAATGAAAGAAATCAAGGCAAGTTTCCGCAATGTGTACTACGACATCGCCGTAACCCCGTATCTTTTTGATGAGCGAATTTACCGCGCAGCAAAAGCGTTAGGCCTATGCGAAAAAATAATTTTTGGCAGCGACTTCCCAATCCTTCCGCCCTCACGTTACATAAAAGGACTAAACAACAGCGGCCTCTGTGAAGACGATAAAAACCTGATACTTTGTAAAAACGCGCAAAAACTGCTGAAGGGAGTGGGGAGTGGGGAGTAGGGATTCTTTGTGTCCTTCTCTTCCTTTGTGTTCTTCGTTAAAAATATTGCGATAAAGTTCAGGCATTATTCCTGTAACGCCTGCAATGCCTGTAAAGCCTGTTGGGCGATACCAACCTGATTTTTAAGCTTTGTTATTTCCTGATCTTTCGTCGCATTCGCGTTTTGCAAACTGGTAATATCCGAGGCGGCTTTTGTTTTATCGGCTTCCAATGACGCGATTTTATCGTCTTTTTCTTTAGAGCTTTTTTGCAAATTGGAAACGTTTGCTTCCAATTCATTGACCCTGCTTGTAAGGCCTGAGTCTCCGC
>NZ_BDHF01000118.1:0-3579 GCF_054786115.1 Treponema sp. R80B11-R83G3
ATATAGAATAAACGTGGAAATTATTACTAATGGTAAAAAGGATTTATTATCTGTATGTTCCATTATACTTTTCTTTCGTAACTTCCTCCGTATTTTCAATCATTTCGACAAACTTTCTTTAATACTATATTTCATTTCGGCATAATTCCAGTCTTCTTCCGTATCTATATCCTGAATTTCAGATTCTTTCATCTCAAAATATTTTATTTTTTTATTCTGAATTGAAAGAGAATCAACTTTATAAAAATAAAACATTCCCACATCATGATATGTTGGCTCTAAATCTTGTGATCGTGCTTTTATATACTCAGGTTGAACATATTCCAACAAATCATCTTTGTTTATACGCAACGCTCTCTGGATTGGATATGAGAATCGAACAACCGGCATTAGAGCGTCAGTGTTGCTCTCTGTAAATGAATTATAAGCCGATATAAGCGTATCGCCTTTTAAAAAAGGAACACAGGGATAAATACAGCATAATGAGTTATATTCAATGTTCATTTTCTTATACTGGTAAATAACTTCCAACAGAACATCCATTGTTGTGGCGAAATCATTTGCCGTTCTTTCAGAACGCATAAAAGGGATATCTGCTCCGTTTTTTTTAGAAATTTGAGCGATTTCCTCATCATCAGTGGAAACCATAACAGTATCAAATATCTTGCTTTCAAGAGCGGCGTCAATTGCGTATTTTATCATTGGCTGTCCAAAGAATTCTTTAATATTTTTTCTAGGTATTCTTTTTGAACCGCCTCTGGCTGTTATAATTGCAATTGATTTGTTCATAATGAGGAAATAGCCTTAATCACATATTCAACATCGTCATCTGACATTTTTGGGAATAAGGGAATGCTCAAGCATTTATTGTAATACGATTCAGCCGCAGGGTAGTCTTTGTCTCTATATTCACCGTATTTTTTTACGTAATAAGGTTGGCTGTTCACAGGAATATAATGCACTTGCGTTCCAATTTTTTTTTGTTTTAGTTCTTCAATAACTTGTTTTCTTGTTTTTCCGATTTTATCATAATCAATTTGTAATACATACAGATGGAAACAGCTATCCACATTTTTTTCTTCATAAGGAATTGTTATATTTGGAATATTTTGAAAAGCTTTATTGTATTTACTAACAATTTCCCTGCGCCGTTGTTTAAAAAATGCAAGTCTTGATAATTGACTACGGCCTAACGCCGCTTGAATATCGGTCATGCGGTTATTACCGCCAAGCAACTGCATTTCATAATACCAGGGACCATGGTTCTTACTTAACTCCTGCCCGTCCTTTGTAATTCCGACGGTTCGTAACTTTAAAAGTTTTTTATATAAAGATTCATTATTTGTAGTAATTGCGCCGCCTTCCCCTGTCGTAATTGTTTTAACAGGATGAAAAGAAAAAACAGTCATATCACATTTATGGCAGCATCCGACGGGCTTGCCGTCGGCATAATTTGAACCAATCGCGTGCGCTGCATCTTCAATTATGTGCAAATTATGTTTATCGGCGATTTTTTTTATCGCGTCAATATCAACAGCTTGTCCTGCAAAATCAACCGGAATAATAACTTTTGTTTTTAAAGTTACTTTTTTTTCTATTTCCTTTGGGGAAATATTATAGGTATACGGGTCTATATCCGCGAATATTGGAACTAAATTATTGGTTATCAGGCAGTTGGCGGACGCGACAAATGTTATTGGGGTGGTAATTCCCTCCGCCCCTGAGTCAATTTCAAGCGCTGAAACGGCTATATGCAACGCTTGAGTCGCGTTTGATACGGCAACACAGTATTTTGCGCCGGTTATTGATTTTATCGCGTCTTCAAATTCCCCAATAGCAGGTCCCTGAGTCAGATAATCTGATTCTAAGACGGCTTTTACGGCGTTTTTATCGGCTTCATCAATCCATTGTCTGCCATAGGGAATAAATTCACTCATTAAATATTTCCAACCTTGGCTTTATTTTTTTCTATCCATTCCTTTAATTCTTTAATCGTCATCCAGTCTTTATTATTATCCGATGAATATATAAAACCTTCAGAAACAAGTTTTCCATCTTTTATTCTATGGACATCTTTACTCCATTCATGAATCTGAGGAAGTATCTTAAAATGCTCATGATATTCATAGGTATAAGCCGCATCTTCAATGCCTATCATTTGTTCATGTAATTTCTCACCAGGCCGTATGCCAATTATTTTTTGCTTTGCAGTTTCTGAAACAGATCTTGCGATATCCGTTAATTTCATTGAAGGAATTTTTTTTACATATATTTCGCCGCCTTCCATGTCATCAAAAGCGTGCCAAACAAGTTCAACGCCCTGTTCAAGTGAAATCATAAAGCGGGTCATACGCTCGTCAGTTATGGTTACTTCTCCGGTTTTTGCCTGTTCTATAAAAAGAGGAATAACCGAACCTCTTGATCCCATAACATTACCGTATCGCACAATCGCAAAACGGGTATTTTTTTTACCGGCATACGAATTACCGGCGATAAATAACTTGTCGCTGCATAATTTTGTCGCCCCGTATAAATTAACAGGCTGGCTTGCCTTATCGGTACTGAGTGCGACGCAGCGTTTAACGCCTTTGTCAATACAGGCGTCTATCAAATTCATCGCGCCGTTAATATTGGTTTTAACACATTCAAAAGGATTGTACTCGGCAGTTGGAACTATTTTCGTCGCTGCGGCATGTACCACGTAATCAACACCGTCAAGAGCGCGGTATAAACGCTCCCTATCTCTGACATCGCCAATAAAAAAACGAACTCTTTCATCATTTTGAAACTTTTTTGCCATTTCCCATTGTTTCATCTCATCACGGGAATAAATGATGAGTTTTTTAGGGTTGTACTTCTCCAATGTCATTGGCACAAAAGTGTTCCCAAAAGAACCTGTTCCGCCGGTGATTAATATTGTTGAATTAGATAACATATTTTACTCCAAAACCGATCATAATTATAATAATTTCTTATAATTATTCGGATTTTTTATTTATTATTTTACCGTTCTCAATTACAATATGTCTTTTGCAACGTTCTACTGTTGTAAGACGATGAGCGATAACTATGAGAGTTTTATTTTTACATACGGAATAAATCTCATCCATAATTTTACTTTCCGTATCGTAGTCAAGAGAACTGGTCGCTTCATCAAGTACCAGAACTTCAGGGTCAGTGTAAAGAGCGCGCGCTATTCCAATACGTTGTTTTTGTCCGCCGGAAAGCTGGATGCCGCCTTCTCCTACAATCGTATTAATACCGTCTTTTTTTTCAAGAAAATTCCATATATTGGCTATTTTTAGAGTTTTTATCAATTGTTCTTCGTTGAACTCGGAAGAAAATGTAACATTCTCAGCTATAGTTCCGTCAAAAAGATAAATATTTTGGGGAATATAGCCTATTATTTTTCTCCATGAACGGATGTTATCATTTGTAATTTTTATATCATCAATATAGAGCGCCCCAGAAGAAGGTTTATTAATGCCTATTAATATGTCTACAAGCGTAGATTTTCCTCCTCCTGATTCACCGGTAATTGCTACGCTTTCTCCTTTTTCTATATTTAGAGAAATATTT
>NZ_BDHF01000119.1:0-3450 GCF_054786115.1 Treponema sp. R80B11-R83G3
GGACTATATGTATAATAGAGACATCTTGTCCTATCCAGTAACGCAATTCATATATACCGCTGATGGTATCAATAAAAAAACCCACAAGCCGGCATCCATCTACCGCTCCATTTGCTTCAATCTGTTTTTTATCACCATTAGCATTTACATAAGTTCCAGCAAACTGTGTTTGAAACGGTGTTTCAGACGGCATTTCATTCGGTGAGTCAGGCGTTTCAAACGGAGATGCCGTACCGCTTGTTTCTGCCGAAGCTGCCGTGCCGACTGTTTCCGCCGAAGCTGCCGCCGATTTGTTTTTGTTACAAGCGGGAAATAATAAGACTGCTCCCAACGCCAGCGCAATCCCGACAATTACAGTTGCCATTTTTTTATTAAACATGCATTACTCCTTTTGTTTTATCTCTTGATAATTTTATTCCTTATAAAATACATCATCAGGGGTAGAACCGTACCCCCAAATAAACAAACGGACTTTTGTTGTATCTGATTGAATAAACGGAATGTTCACCATATCAGGAAATTTTTGAACATCAGTAATGTCAAGTCCAACAGGATATAATTCCATGTGCACGGCTTCCTGACTGCTGCCGGTAATCCATGTGTATGAACCGTTGGTTTTACGCGCATAATCAAAAGTTTTTACCCCTACCACCTCTTTCACATCAAAAACAAATGCGCCGTCTTTTATAAGCTGATATTTTTGTCCATTACCGTTTTTCCACTCTCCGACAAAATCAGATAAATCGCCTTTTAAGATTTTTGAATAATCGTATGATACCGGGGCTGTTTCCGATAAATAGCCGGAAAAAAGCCAACCTACAGTTCCGTCTGCGGTTTTAACTTTGTACCACGGCGCGGTTATTTTATCTATAGTTTCAGTATTACCGACTTCAATCAATTCAACTTTGCTGCCCTGAGGAACACCCGCGATTCTATTGTCTTTGCTTGTGTCCGGCTCGCTTCTTAAGCGCAAATTTGTTGCCGCGTAATAAATTTCGGTTTGCGGTGCGGTTTGCGTCGAGGTTTGCGCGGAGTCGTCTTTATCCGACCAGTTTAGTCCGTCGGTTGAATACAGCGAGTAGAGGGTGTCGCTGTAGCCGTACCCATATGCCATTGTAAAAAAACTGCCCTCACTAAATCCGACGGAATAAAAGCCGGCATAGTTCTGGACAATCTTTGTTGTCCAATTTACTCCGTCTGTTGAAACTGCACAAACCGCATCGCCCTGCTTCTTCCCGCTAGAAGAGACATTGCTTCCGACTGCAACGAATCTGCCGTTGCCTATGGCTATGCCCGTAGAAGGAAAGTTAGAGGGGTAGGTCTTCGACCATTTTACTCCGTCTGTTGAAGCTGCGAAAAATGAGGAATTATCATTGTATCCGTTTATAAAAAATATGCCGTTGCCGAAGGACATGATTATGATATTGGTTTTGTCCAGTATTGGGTCTTTGATTTCCTTCCATTTTGTGCCGTCTGTTGAAACCATCAGCAGGCCCGTGTATTCATCGATCCCGCCAGGTCCGCCTTCATTAATAATGTTTCCGCCCAATACAAATGTGCCGTTGCCAAAGGCCAGTCCGGCGGGTCTGGCTCCGTCAGGCCAAGGATAATCCGCCTTTTTCCAGTTTACGCCGTCTTTAGAATACGCCATCATGAAGTTCCTGCCCCAGCCGCCATAGGCATCCTCAGTATTCTGCGAACCATAGGCGGCAAACTTGCCGTTTCCGTAGACGATGCGCTCGACAAGGTAATAAGTTTGATGCGGTTGATACAATTTCGGGAACGGGGTATTCGCGGCTTTCCATGTTTCGCCCTTGTCACCGGAATAGGCTATCGTGTGCATTTGGTTTTCTCCCGATGTAAGGCCGGTGGTAACAAACTTTCCGTTTCCTTCAATAATGTTGTTAATATCGATTCTTTCCCAACCTGCAGGCTGTGCATTCACAATACCGATAACGGTCGTACCGCCACCCTCCGCTTTTTTGGTACAAGCGGTCATTGAAAGCCCGATTACTGCAACAATCAGTATTAGCAAGCTAATGCCGATTTGTCGCGCTTTTGATTTTTTGTTTTTCATAAAAACTCCTTTGTGATATTTTAACTCAAGCCGTCTGTAACGGGCAATGATTTATAAAAGAAAGGGAAAAGGGAAGGGATATGATCCCCATTCCCTTTTCCCTAATTAACTACTCGTCTATCATCCACACTGAATCCTCGTTCACAGGAGCGGTGGTGGTATACGTTCCCGGCGTTCCGTTGACGCCGTCTTCTCCGTAAAACTTATCGCGCAAGTCGCCGAGGAATGGTGAATACTTAAATTGACCGGCAAAATAATCATAATGAATCGTCCCTTGAAACGTTACACTGGTAAGGTTGATACAGCCCTCAAAATCTTCCTCTCCAATACTGGTATCGATGGTGCAACCGGAAAAAGCACTTGCCCCAATGCTGGAAACGCTGCTGGGTATGGTTATATTGGTAAGGCTGGTACAACCGGAAAAAGCAGCCGCCTCAATGCTGGTAAAGTCGTCGTTGGTAGGTAGTGTTATGCTGGTAAGGTTTGCACAACCCAAAAAAGCACTCGCTCCAATGTTGGTAACGCTGTCCGGTATGGTTATGCCGGTAAGGCTGGTACAATAAGAAAAAGCATTCTCCCCAATGCTGGTAAAGTTATCGTTGAAAGGCAGTGTTATACTGGTAAGATTGGCGCAACCCCCAAAAGCTTTATTATCAATTAAGGTAACGATGTTTGGCAAAATTACGCTGATAAGGTTTGTACAGTAATAAAATGCCTCATTATTAATACCGGTAAAGGTACTGCCGGAAAGGTCAAGGTTGACGTATTTTGCAGATGAATTTGAAATTGCATGCCCGACAGTAAACTTGTCGTCTGAACGGCCGCCAAGATCGTTCACGTTCAATTTTACAGTATAAGGGGTGGTGGTACTGTTAGTAGGCAGAGCGGTCAGCAGTTTTTCTAATACGACATTGTTGGTAGCATTTATTTCGGCAATTTTGTCGCAACCGTTAAAAGCGTTTTCATTAATGCTTTCAATGCCGTTGCCTATGGTTATACTGGTAATACTGGTACACCCAAAAAAAGCAAATTCATCAATGCTGGTAACGCTGTCGGGAATGGTTATGCTCTGAATCCTAATGCAATAGCCAAAAGCTGTCCCGCCAATTCTTTCAACTTTGTTCCCTAATGTTACACTGTTAAGGTAGCCGCACATTCTAAAAGCATTTTCCCCAATGTCGGTAACGTTGTCGGGAATAGTTATGCTTAAAAGACTGTCGCATCCATAAAAAGCACCGTCTCCAATACTGGTAACGGTGTTTGGTAAGGTTATACCGGCAATGCTACAACAGCCATCAAAAGTTCTATCAGGAACACTGGTAAAGGTATTGCCGGAAAGGTCAAGGTGGATTAATTTTAATTCTGAGTATGAA
>NZ_BDHF01000120.1:0-3344 GCF_054786115.1 Treponema sp. R80B11-R83G3
GCTCACTGCATAGTAGACAAGACAGTCCGAAATAGTAGAAAGTGCAGACGAATTAGTAAAGAATGCAATAGAAATAATATCTCATTCTGTTAAATAGTAGATTAAAAAGAATATGAAAAATAAAAAATATAATTTTCTTGCTCTTGTCGCAGGGACGGGGCTTGCCATGCTTGCGGCTGATTTTCTGATACTACTTTTTTTTGGGAATACTTTTTCCCAACTGCGCTTTCGTTTCGGTATTCCAGCTTTTGTCTTCTTCATAATCTATTGCGTTATTTTAGGGCGGGGCGCTCAATATTTTGATTATAACTATTTTACCAAACTGAAAGGGGAGGAGTATTTACTCTGGCTGAAAAAAATAGGCGCGGTGCCAATTAAAAGGATAGCCCTTAATGTGATTACTCACGCCGTTTTTTTGGGGATTGTTTTTTTGAGTGGAAATTATCTGGGGATTGATCCTTCAATAAAAAGTTCTTTATTTTTGGCGGCTTTGTCTTTTGGTATGCTGGTGGGAACTTTTATTTATGTAGCGGGCGACGGTTTGGTCTCCGGCACATTGCTTGCCCACAATTTTACCGTATATCCCCCTAACTATCATGAAAGAAGGCAGGAAGCCAAAGCGTGGATTATCCCGCTTGCGGCAATTCTGGTAACACTCGGCTTTACCTGTTCCGTTACTTTGCTTGGTATTCACCGCTCCGGAAATTCACTGTCTTCAATATTGATACCGTTGATTGTTTTTTTTCTTGGTACAGCCGCCCTTGCCTTTACCCTTAAAAGAAATACGGGCGCGCTCTACTCATCGGTAATCGCTCAGCTTGAAAATCTTTCATCAGAACAGAAAGACCTTACAAGGCGGATTTCCATTTGTTCCGTTGACGAACTTGGAAGCATTGCCGGAATGGTAAACACTTTTAGCGAACACTTAGGCGGCGGTATCAGTGATATTAAAGACGGACAGAAAAACCTTTCCGCAGTGGGAAACCGGCTGGAAGGAAACGCCTCGACTATGGCGGATTCCATTGCCAAAATTTCTACTGCGGTGGAACAGGTATTGGTTAAAACTAAAGGGCAGATGGAAAGCGCCAATACGTCATCTCGTGAGGTGCGGCAGATTTCTGAGCAAATTAAATCGCTGGAAGAAACTATTTTTACCCAAACGTCCAGCATAACCGAAGCTTCCGCCGCAGTTGAAGAGATGGTTGGCAATATTTCATCCATAGGTTCCGTAACGGAAAAAATGGCCGCACAGTTTAAGACGGTAGGGGAAGCGTCCGAGGCGGGAATGCGCATCCAGAAGGAAAGCGGGGACCGAATACGCATGATCGTGGAGCAATCGCAAACTTTGCAGGAAGCGAATAAAATCATTTCCTTAATAGCCGTCAATACAAATTTGTTTTCGATGAACGCCGCGATTGAGGCGGCTCACGCAGGCGAGTCAGGCAAAGGCTTTGCCGTAGTAGCAGATGAAATCCGCAAACTGGCAGAAAATTCAGCCGCCGAATCGCGGAAGATCCGCTCGGAGTTGAAACAAATAACGGCAACCATAGACCGCATTGTTAAGGACGCCACAGTGTCGGAAAACGCCTTTGCAGAAGTTTCGCGCCGGATTGACGAGACAGGAAAACTTGTTGTGGAAGTTGACAACGCCATTCATGAACAAAAGACCGGCGCATCCGAGGTGATGGAATCCTTGCGCGTAATGAAAGACCTTACCATGAAAGTTAAAGACGGTTCGCAGGAAATGAACCGTGGCAGCGAGGCAATGGTCAAGGAAATCAACACGCTGCAGAACAGCGCCGCAGAGATAGAAACTCGCATGGAAGAAATATCCGGCGGCATCGGCACTATTAATAAAGGCGCGAAGGAAGTTTCAACCCTTGCCGCAGATACTCATGATTCTATTGATAAGATTTCGGGTAT
This sequence comes from Treponema sp. R80B11-R83G3, assembly GCF_054786115.1. Taxonomy (NCBI): domain Bacteria; kingdom Pseudomonadati; phylum Spirochaetota; class Spirochaetia; order Treponematales; family Treponemataceae; genus Treponema; species Treponema sp. R80B11-R83G3. Next base: position 1,924 of record NZ_BDHF01000120.1, read on the forward strand.
TGCAAATGGGTTTAAAGTTTAGGGGATTTCGGCAGCAGGTACAGTACGTAGCCACGGCAAGACTCGAATCTTCACAATTAAATATTTTATTTGTTGACAGCCATTTTAACACATTTTTATCCCAACGCCTTTTTTTGCTTCTCAATATACCCGCCTTGCCCTGCGGAAAGATTAATAAACCGCTGTTTGAGCAGGGCTTTTTCTATTGTATCTATACCGGGGGAGCAAAGTACATTTTGAAGTCTTGTTTTATGAGATATACAGGCAATGTGAAAAGCATCTTTGGGAAAACCGCTTACACGGTATTTACCATTGTGGGGAAAGGCTTTGTCAGCTGTTTTGTAACCGGATTCCTCAACCGCTTGTAATGCAAGGAAAGCGTCGTCGAAACTTTGTATTGCCTTTGTCAGGCTGGTTAAAGAGTCTTTATCTGTTTTTTCACAAAATTCAAGTTCCTAGGATAAGAAGGTGTACTCGGCAAGGATAATGATTTGAGGGTCGGCGGTAATTTGGGCTTCTTGAAAAGAGGTCATCGCTAAAGCTACACCTTTTTCATAAGAAATACGCCATGCTTCTGCTTTTCCTTTGGTGGCAAAACCCTTGCGGTCTGCTTCAGATATAGCCGCTTCATAAATGCTATTTACTAAGCCAATCTTTGCCAAATTCCACCTCCGCTTCTGATAAATTCCAGCCGCTGGTTATAAGAGGCTCTACACCTACTTTTTCTTTATAAATCTTTGCTAAATACGGGGGCATGGGAATTGATCTTATAAGACGGCTATATCCATCCCTGTCTCCAGCTTCCAATAATCTAAATGCCTTGTTTGAGGTAGCAAGTTTTTCGTCAAGGGTCATAGTTTGCGCTTGCGGCATTGGTTTCTCCTTAACTTACAGTATAAAAGACCATTAGCGTTTTCAACAAGATTTTTTCTACCCAGTGAACAAAGAGCGAACCTAGAGAGATGGACGCTGAATTCATAATTCAATATTTCTCAAGAGTTTCTCTAATTAATTCATCAATTGAAAAGTTCAAACCTTTTCTTATTTCATTTTGCATTGACTTTGGCATTTTGGGATAAGCGTTTTCAGTATTTATCTCATCGTTTTTTTCTGTACGATCAATAAAAAAATGGTAGGGCTTTATCTTTAGAATAGCGGCTATTTTTTCAATCATGTTGATAGAAGGAAATTTTTTACCCACTTCTATTTCTCCAATGTAAGTGGGTGATGAATTACAGTATTCCGCAAGTTTCATCTGAGACATGCCTTCTTTTTTGCGGAATTCTTTCATGTTACTGATAAAAACTTGCTTTAATGTCATTTCTTATGCTAATAGCCTTTATTTTCCCCTTACAACCAGCTTATTGAGGGGCATTTTGCTTGACTTTATCATGCTTATAGCACTATAATATGGGATAAAT
>NZ_BDHF01000121.1:0-4252 GCF_054786115.1 Treponema sp. R80B11-R83G3
TACCAAAAATATTGTTTTTTAATATTTGTTTTAGTATTTCAGGTTTAGGGTCAGCTAATTTGCCATTATGTCTGTTTTTTATTCTCCATCGTTGAACTAAGCGTTTAAATGCAATTACCAAAAAAATACCTGAGCCACAAGCAGGATCAATCAATTTTATATTTTCATTTGTATCTTTAAAATTCAACGGTAAACATTCATCAATTAAAAGATTTACCAAAAAAGAAGGAGTATAAACCGCTCCATTTTTAGGAGTATCCTTATCCTTTCCCTTTCGATTTTTTTCTCTAGGTAAAAATTCCTCATACAAATTGCTGATGAGTTCAATGGGTATATGTTCAAAAGAATATTCTGTCCATCCAAAAAGATTTTCATTTGAACCTGCTTCAAAAAAAACTGCTAATTTATTTTGTTTTAATTTTATTATATCATCATAAACAATTTTATATGGATTCATTTTATCAGTCATTGAAAATATTCCACCATTGAAATGTTCTGACAATGATTTTAAAAGTTCAGTTAACTTATTATTGCGTAATATTTCTGTTAATGATCTAAAACCAGTTTCTTTATAAAAATAATCTTGAGCAAGATTATTTCCCGTTTCAGAATCTATTCCATTCTCTTCTAAATATTTGATTAAAATACACATTATCAATAAACGGTCAGACAGTTCTGATTGCTTTTTTCCTATCAATCGCTTAAATTCATACCTTACTTCTCTTAAACTATTAAGTAACCGTTCAGCAGCGCCTGTACTATACAAAAAATGATTTTTTGCGGTATCAGTTTCCCAAAATGCTCCATTATTAAATAATTGAGCACGATATTTTTTCAGAACATCATTTTGAATATCTAAATAAATAATGTCTATGGGGTTTGTTATAATTTTGTCATCAATAATATCAACAGGTTTGCGACTGTCAAAAACTTTAATTTCTCTTTGATTAACGATCATGTAAAGTGGTATCTCACAACCACTCCATACAGCACGATGAATCGTATTATAATCTTCCTGAGTTCGATTTCTTAATATATTATCATATATGTATATTTGAGCCAATGGGGGGCGTCCGTCGTCAAAAAAACGAAAATACACGGCATCAACATCAAATTCTTTTGCTTTATCCAATGCTACAATAATATAAGGAGACTCGTTTCGAGAAATATATTCAATTTGTCTATCTACAATATAAACAGATGAGTAATCACGTTCTTCTAACTGAAAGTCAAGAGTACGTAAATTATTAATATAATCATTATTACTCATTCTTTCCCTCTACCACCTTAATCTCATCATTAGTCAAATTATACAGTTGATATACCGCTGTATCTATTGCTTGCTCTATGCCGACAATCTGCCTTGAAATCATAGTTCTTGATTGTTGGTTTGGCTCTTTGGCTTCTTTTTGTTTGAGACCAATTATTTTATCTACTAGCGAAACAATAGCGTCATGTTTGGAAATATCTATTTGGCGAGGAAGCGGTAACATTTCTAAATATGTTTTTGAGATATTAACCGTCAAATTACTACTATTACTAAATGATTTGCTATAATAAAAATTCCAAAGTTTACTGTTTAATAATGCACAAATTAAATTGTATGAATAACTAGAAAGCATATTTTCATTTATTAATAATATATTTGTTGAAGCAAATGATAAATATTTTTCTTTATCAATTGCCGCTACTAAAGGCGATTTACCACCGCTAATTCTTTGAATTACAATTTTAGTTTCAGCTTCCCATACGTAATTAGGTCTAGTTCTGTGAATTTTTTCTTTATCAAATAAAATATAATTATTACCAAAATTAATAATATATTTTTTTATATCTTTTCCTTCAAGCATAGGTTTATACTTTTTATTAATAGCAGTTTGACTAATTAACTCTTTGTGTGCAACAATCCCTTCAATTATGTCAATTATTATATCTCTTAAAAAGAAATTAGATTTATTAAGTTTATTGATTAATTCTTGTTCTTCTGGATTAACGAAAATACTAAAAGCGTAACTTACATTATTAAGGAAATTATGTTGATTAACTTTAGTTTGTTTTGTTTCATCAATAAAACCATCATTTTTATAATTAGCGTCTATAATTAAAGTATCTCTTGAAATAGTATTGTTAATCAAATTCAAAATTATTGTTGATGCTGTAACACCGTCAAAAACCCCTTCTTTTAGATCAACAATTCTTTCAATAGTTGTTCTTTCTAAAATAAATTTCCTTGTTGTATCATAGGTAGTTGTTCTTAATAAGCTATTAGGAATAATAAACGAAAATAAACCTGTCTTATTAAGTAATTCTGTTGATTTTAATAAAAAAAGAATGTAAAGATTTATTTTACCTGACTGGTTCTTTCTAGTATTTTTATCATTTTTAGTGATGTAAAATTTATTCCAATAATAATTTTTTACATCGTCAGACCAATCAACATCTCTTGTAAATACATATGGTGGATTACCAATCACAACATCAAAACCCCCATTTTTGAAAATCTCTGGGAAGCCGTCCTTATCCCAATCAAAACAATTAATTTTGATACGATCATCATCTGTCAATTCAAGTTGGGCGTAAAAGTCCGTTCCAATAAGACTGTTGCCGCATTTTATATTATCTTCAAGAGAAGGAAGTAGTGCCATGTCTGAATACTTAAATAATTGCTCTGAACTTTCTCTGCTTTCGCCCTCCAATAGTTTTAGATATAAGGATAATTTTGTTACTTCAACCGCCTGATTATCAATGTCAACACCAAAAATATTATTGGTAAGAATACGCTGTTTTTCATCTATTGTTAGCCTATATGTATTATGTCCTGCTTCAAATATTTTTTTGTTTTTCTGCGATGTTTTTACATTCTTTTCCTGCGTGTAATAATCAAGGTGATAATTCAATAAGTACTGATACGCACCAACAAGGAAAGAACCTGAACCACAGGCAGGGTCGCAAATCTTAATAGCGACTATTTCTTCCGGCTTTTTATTCTTTATTTTCTCTCCAACAGTATTTTGAACGATGTAATCAACTATGTACTGTGGCGTGTAATATACTCCGCCTGCTTTCTTTACTTCGGGTTTTTGTTCAACAACCGCTGTATGAGTGTCGCCTTTAATTTTACGGTAATGAATGGTACTGCCAAGAAAACGCTCGTAAATACTGCCAAGAATTTCTATGGGCAGTACGGAAAATTCATAGGGACATTCAGGGTAATATAAATTAACGATAATATTAGATAATATTTTATCCTCAATAATAATTTTTTCTAACCATTCTTCATAAGCAAAAAGCCCTGAGTTATATTTAACGTTTGCTTTTGTAAAAAGCAGATTTAATTTTTCGTATATGTTAGTTGTTTTTGAGACTGTAAGAAGGATATTTTCATCTTCAATGCCCCTGTCTTCGGCAATACGCAAAAACACAATGCGGTCTATTATTCTTTGTACTGTCGTATTAAGGTTGTAAATGGAAAGAGTGGGATTATTTATAGCGATGTTTTTTGCCAATGCCATACGCCAATCTTCGACAAGGGCAAGCAGTTCGGTATCCACTTCCGATGTGCCTTTTTTATTTTTGTTATCTGTGACGTATTTGTCAAAACTGCCTTTGTTAATAGCGTTCTTTGAAAATGTATTGTATAGAAAATCAAATTTCTGCTCATATTCTTTAAATGTAAAATAATCTATACGGGCTACGCTTGCTTTATCATTTTTATCAGGTTTTATCCGAGTATCGTAGATGGCAAATTCTTCAAAATTGGTTAAAATTGAAAGCGGCAGTTTGGCGGTGTAGGCATAACGCCGTACCTGAAAAGCAGGTTCTGCGGCTTCTTTAATATTGACCGATGGTTTTTTTGCTTCGACAAAAAATTTCCTTATACCGCCTATCCTGAAACTGTAATCGGGGGCTTTTAGAGTGCCTTCTATTTTTACTTTGTCTTCCGGCACTACGTCACGATAAATTTCCGAAAAGCCTTGATTGTTTTCCACGTCCCAATCAAGCAGGTTAAAAAGTTTATTGATGAAGTCGGTTCTTGTTTTGGACTCGTCATATTGACCGCTTTTATACTCGGCGATATTTGCCGAAAAATTGGAGACAATGGATTTAAGCTGCTCAAGGCGTTCATTTTCGGTCATGGGTTATTATAGCATATATTGATTTACTAAGGCAAGAAATGTAAATTACCTATTCACTTTATAAGTGACACAATTAATGCGCCTCTCTCGTTCTTTACCCCTAGTGGTAGACTTTT